>NZ_CP030028.1:0-10000 GCF_003586445.1 Bacillus sp. Y1
ATGCTCAATCCGAAATATACTTTTGATACATTTGTTATTGGTTCTGGGAACCGATTTGCACATGCTGCTTCACTAGCAGTCGCTGAAGCACCAGCTAAAGCATATAATCCCCTTTTTATATACGGGGGCGTAGGTTTAGGAAAAACCCACCTTATGCATGCGATTGGGCATTACGTGCAGGATCATAACCCATCAGCAAAGGTTGTTTATTTATCTTCTGAAAAATTTACGAATGAGTTCATTAACTCAATTCGAGACAATAAAGCAGTTGATTTTAGAAATAAGTATCGCAATGTAGATGTCCTTCTTATTGATGATATTCAGTTTCTTGCTGGAAAAGAACAAACTCAAGAGGAATTTTTCCATACGTTTAATACGCTTCATGAGGAAAGTAAACAAATCGTTATATCCAGTGACCGTCCGCCGAAGGAAATTCCGACGCTTGAAGATCGACTCCGTTCACGATTTGAATGGGGATTAATCACAGACATCACACCACCAGATTTAGAAACAAGGATTGCCATCCTTCGTAAAAAGGCAAAGGCTGAGGGATTAGATATCCCTAACGAAGTCATGCTATATATAGCAAATCAAATTGATTCCAATATTAGAGAGCTAGAAGGTGCATTAATTCGTGTAGTTGCCTACTCTTCTCTAATAAATAAAGATATTAATGCTGATTTAGCTGCGGAAGCTTTGAAAGATATTATTCCAAGTTCCAAGCCACGAGTCATTACGATTCATGAGATTCAACGAGTCGTTGGAGAGCACTTTAATGTGAAGCTTGAGGATTTTAAAGCAAAGAAACGGACGAAATCTGTTGCTTTTCCTAGGCAAATTGCTATGTATTTATCAAGAGAATTAACCGACTTTTCCCTTCCGAAAATTGGTGAAGAGTTCGGAGGTCGCGATCACACGACAGTTATTCATGCTCACGAGAAAATTTCAAAGCTTATTCAAACAGATGCTCAGTTCCAAAAACAATTGAATGAGATTAATGAGCTTTTGAAAATTTAATACTGTGTATAACTTTCACTTGTTTACTCACAGTCTGTCCACATGTGGATAGGCTGTATTTCCTTTCACTCAAAGGAGTTATCCACATACTCACAGGCCCTACTATTACTTCTACTATTTTTTTATAATAAAAAATATATAAATAAACCTGATATTCCATTCATACGGGGGGACTTTTTTTATGCGTTTTATTATCCAAAGGGACCGTTTAGTTCAAAGTGTTCAGGATGTTATGAAAGCAGTAACTAGCCGAACAACTATCCCAATCTTAACCGGTATAAAAATGGTTGTAACTGAAGATGGTGTTACATTAACTGGTAGTGACTCAGACATTTCCATAGAATCATTTATACCTAAAGAAGAAGCTGGTGATGAGCTTGTCGAAATCAAACAAACAGGTTCAATTGTTCTTCAAGCAAAGTTTTTCAGTGAAATCGTAAAGAAATTACCTACAGATACAGTTGAAATAGATGTTCAAAATCATTTTCAAACCGTTATTCGTTCAGGTAAATCTGAATTTAATTTGAATGGTCTTGATGCTGAAGAGTATCCGCACTTACCACAAATTGAAGAACAAAATGCTTTTAAGATCCGTACAGACCTCTTAAAAGTCCTTATTCGTCAAACGGTTTTTGCAGTGTCCACCTCAGAAACACGCCCGGTGTTGACAGGTGTAAACTGGAAGGTCGAAAACGGAGAGTTGATCTGTATTGCAACAGATAGTCACAGATTGGCTTTAAGAAAAGCGAAGGTCGATATTGAGAACGACATAATTTACAATGTAGTTATTCCAGGGAAAAGTTTAAATGAATTGAGTAAAATTCTAGATGATACAAATGACCTAGTTGATATCGTCATAACAGAAAACCAAGTGTTATTTAAAGCTAAGCATTTATTGTTTTTCTCAAGATTGCTTGAAGGAAACTATCCTGATACCACTCGGTTGATTCCGTCAGAAAGTAAGACGGAAGTAACCGTTAATACGAAAGAGTTCTTACAATCCATTGATCGTGCTTCCTTGTTAGCAAGAGAAGGACGAAACAACGTAGTTAAATTTTCAACCATTGAAGAAAAAGTGATAGAGGTGTCCTCTAATACACCAGAAATCGGAAAAGTAGTTGAAGAGCTGCAAGCCCAAGAGATTACTGGTGAAGAGTTGAAAATATCTTTTAGTGCAAAATATGTAATGGACGCATTAAAAGCTTTAGAAGGACAAGAAATAAAAATTAGTTTTACAGGGGCAATGAGGCCGTTTATTATCCAACCTTTGAATGACGATTCTATTCTGCAATTGATTCTACCTGTAAGAACGTATTAAGAATAAGCTGCCAGGTCTCTCTGGTGGCTTTTCGTTTAACCCTTTGTATCCCAATCAAATATTTAGTAAAATAAAGAGTAGACACAAAAAACGCTCGTCATGAAAAATTACGAGAAATGAGTGAGGCTATTTGAGAGAAGAAGTGAAAATTGACACAGAGTATATTACGTTAGGTCAATTTTTAAAGCTAGCAGGTGTTATAGATACCGGAGGAATGGCAAAGTGGTTCCTGGGTGAATATGAAATATTTGTCAATAGTGAGCAAGATCAAAGGAGAGGTCGAAAGCTTAGAGCTGGAGATGTTGTTGAAATTCCTACCATCGGTTCATACATTGTCATGTAAAAGGAAGCAGGCTTCGACAAATGTGTTGAAGTCTCGCTTACTGTATAGGGATAAAGGATGTTTTGAATATGTATATTGAGCATTTAGGGTTAAAAAATTATCGGAATTACGAAGATTTGATTATTAATTTTGAAAACAAGGTTAATGTCATCTTAGGTGAAAATGCTCAAGGGAAAACAAATGTCATGGAATCCATCTACGTATTAGCCATGGCTAAATCTCATCGAACCTCTAATGATAAAGAACTTATTCGCTGGGATGAAGAATATGCTACAATAGAGGGACGGGTAAAAAAAAGTCACGGACCTCTCCCGATGCAGCTGATTATTTCTAAAAAAGGAAAAAAGGCAAAATGCAATCATCTTGAGCAGCAAAAATTAAGTCAGTATGTAGGGAATATGAATGTGGTTATGTTTGCGCCTGAGGATCTTACCCTTGTTAAGGGAAGTCCGCAGGTTAGAAGGCGATTTATCGATATGGAGATTGGACAAGTATCCCCAATTTACCTTCATGAAATGGGTCAATATCAGAAAATTCTTCAGCAAAGAAACCATTATTTAAAAATGTTGCAGATTAAAAAGCAATCAGACCAAACGATGCTCGATATTTTAACGGAGCAATTTATTGACAAGGCTGTTCGTATCGTAGCCAAACGTTATGAATTCCTCCGAATGCTTCAAAAATGGGCCATTCCTATTCATAGTGGAATTTCTAGAGGACTAGAAACGTTAAAGATTGAGTATAAACCTTCTGTTGATGTATCAGAAGAGCAAGATTTGTCGAAAATGGTAGAAGTATTCACTCATAAATTTGATAAAATAAAAACAAGAGAGATCGAACGGGGAACAACACTGTTTGGCCCTCATCGCGATGATATGCTCTTTTTTGTAAATGGACGTGACGTACAAACGTTTGGTTCTCAAGGCCAGCAACGGACAACTGCATTATCCGTTAAGCTAGCAGAAATTGAACTTATTCATTCGGAGATTGGGGAATACCCTATTTTACTATTAGATGATGTTCTTTCAGAGCTGGATGATTATCGCCAATCTCACTTGTTAAACACCATTCAGGGTAAGGTACAAACATTTGTGACAACAACAAATGTAGATGGAATTGACCATCAAACACTTAAAGAAGCGTCAACCTTTACCGTTGATAGTGGGACGATTAAACAAATCTTATGAGGTGGTCTTATGTATGTTCATATTGGAGAAGAGACATTGGTTCGAGCAATCGATATCGTTGCTATCATAAGTAAAGAAAGTGTCGTCTCATCATCACAAATGAATGAGTTTTTAATGCATGATCGTTTAGTGGTTGTGGATCTTTCAAAAGGTGGATATAAATCTATCGTGATTACAAAAGACAAAATCTATTATTCACCGTTATCATCTGGAACATTAAAAAAACGCTCTTAATAATATGCAGCTCAGTATTAGAATAATCTTAGCTCTTTTGCTAAGTGAAAATATATATTTGGTACGCGAAAATCAGTTGATTTTTGCTTAATTGTGAAAGAAAGAGTAGGTGAACGGTTTATGGCAATGGAACAAAAAGAAGTCCAAGAACAATCATATGATGAAAATCAGATACAGGTTCTGGAAGGTCTTGAAGCCGTAAGAAAAAGACCGGGGATGTATATTGGTTCCACAAGTGTCAAAGGACTCCACCATTTAGTTTGGGAAATCGTTGACAATAGTATTGACGAAGCTTTAGCTGGCTTCTGTACAGAGATAAATGTGGTAATTGAAAAGGATAATAGCATTACAGTTATTGATAATGGACGCGGAATTCCAGTCGGTATCCATGAAAAGATGGGAAGACCGGCTGTTGAAGTTATTATGACTGTCCTTCATGCCGGAGGAAAGTTTGGTGGCGGAGGTTACAAAGTTTCTGGAGGACTTCACGGAGTAGGTGCGTCTGTAGTTAATGCGCTATCCACGATATTAGAAGTGTATGTTCACCGTGAAGGGAAAATTCACTACCAGAAATTTGAGCGTGGAGTACCTGTTGCTGACCTAGAAGTGATCGGAGAAACAGACCATACAGGTACGACGATTCACTTTGTCCCAGATGGTGAAATTTTCACTGAGACTCTTGAGTATGATTATGAGACCCTTGCCAATCGTATCCGTGAGCTTGCCTTTTTAAACAAAGGATTAAAAATAACGATTGAAGATAAGCGTGAAGAAAATAAAGGCAACCAATATTACTATGAAGGCGGTATAAAGTCTTATGTAGAGCACTTAAATAGATCAAAGGAAGTTCTACATGAAGAGCCAATCTTTATTGAAGGCGAAAAAGAGGGAATTACCATCGAGGTCGCCATTCAGTACAATGATAGTTATACAAGTAATATTTACTCGTTTGCGAACAATATTCATACCCATGAAGGTGGGACGCATGAATCTGGTTTTAAAACAGCTCTTACGAGAATCATAAACGACTACGCGAGAAAATATGGTCAGATAAAAGAAAACGATTCGAATCTGTCTGGTGATGATGTACGAGAAGGTTTAACAGCTATCGTATCAATTAAACATCCAGATCCACAGTTTGAAGGTCAAACAAAAACGAAGCTTGGTAACTCAGAGGTAAGAGCAGCAACAGATACGATTTTTGCCGAGGCACTGGATAAGTTTCTTCTTGAAAACCCTACAGTTGCTAGGAAAATAGTTGAAAAAGGCTTAATGGCGGCAAGAGCCCGTTTAGCTGCCAAAAAAGCAAGAGAGTTAACACGTCGAAAGAGTGCCCTTGAGGTATCGAGCTTACCTGGTAAGCTTGCTGACTGCTCTTCCAAAGATCCTGAAATAAGTGAGATATATATCGTTGAGGGAGACTCAGCGGGTGGGTCAGCAAAACAAGGCCGTGACCGTCATTTCCAAGCGATTCTTCCACTTAGAGGGAAAATCCTGAACGTAGAAAAAGCAAGATTGGATAAAATCCTTTCAAATAATGAAGTTCGTGCCATGATTACAGCAATTGGAACAGGGATTGGCGAAGACTTTGATCTTTCGAAAGCTCGTTACCATAAAGTTGTAATTATGACGGATGCAGATGTTGACGGTGCGCATATTCGAACACTGATTCTAACATTCTTCTATCGATATATGAGACAAATCTTAGAGGCTGGCTATATTTATATCGCTCAGCCACCGTTATACAAAGTTCAACAAGGGAAACGCATTGAATATGCCTATAACGATAAAGAATTAGACCGTATTTTCGCAGAGCTTCCGAGTCAACCGAAACCTAATATTCAACGTTACAAAGGATTAGGTGAGATGAATCCTGATCAGCTTTGGGAAACAACCATGAACCCAGAGACTAGAACAATGTTACAGGTTAGTCTTCAAGATGCCATTGAAGCCGATGAAACATTCGAAATGCTAATGGGAGATAAAGTGGAGCCACGTCGTAACTTTATCGAAGCAAATGCACAATACGTGAAAAACTTAGATATTTAAAAAAGGGTAGAGGGTAACCACTATCCTCCTTTTCTTTTCATAGAAGGCTTACAAAGGATCATCATTAGCTTTAAAGGAGGTACACACGTTGGCTGAAACACCAAATTCACAAATTAAAGAAATAAATATAAGCCAAGAAATGAAGACTTCATTCCTAGACTATGCGATGAGCGTAATCGTCTCCCGTGCTTTGCCAGATGTTAGAGATGGATTAAAGCCTGTTCACCGTCGTATTCTATATGCCATGCATGACCTTGGAATGCATTCTGACAAGCCATATAAAAAGTCTGCTCGTATTGTTGGGGATGTAATTGGTAAATACCATCCACATGGAGACTCAGCCGTGTATGAAACAATGGTACGTATGGCTCAGGATTTTAACTATCGTTACATGCTTGTTGATGGCCATGGAAACTTTGGATCTGTTGATGGAGATTCAGCGGCAGCCATGCGTTATACAGAATCAAGAATGTCAAAAATCTCAATGGAACTGTTGCGAGATATAAATAAAGACACGATTGATTACCAAGACAACTATGATGGAGAAGAAAAGGAGCCGGTTGTTCTACCTGCTCGATTCCCGAATCTTCTTGTCAATGGAACAACAGGGATTGCAGTTGGAATGGCAACGAATATTCCCCCGCACCAACTGGGTGAAGTCATTGATGGTGTGTTAGCTGTAAGTAAAGACCCTGAGATCACGACTGGAGAGCTCATGGAGATCATTCCTGGTCCCGATTTTCCAACTGGAGGATTAATACTAGGCCGAAGCGGGATCCGAAAGGCTTACGAAACAGGCAGAGGTTCCATTACATTACGAGCAAAGGTTGTTATTGAACAAAAAGCAAATGGCAAGGAAGTTATCATTGTTAATGAAATTCCATACCAGGTAAACAAGGCAAAGCTTATTGAGAAAATTGCAGAGCTAGCTCGTGAGAAAAAAATTGATGGTATCACAGACCTTCGTGATGAATCAGATCGAAATGGTATGCGTATTGTTATTGAGGTTCGTAAGGATGCGAATGCCAATGTATTGTTGAATAATCTTTACAAACAAACGGCTCTACAAACTAGCTTTGGGATTAACACATTAGCTTTAGTTAATGGTCAACCTAAAGTTTTAAACTTAAAGCAGTGTTTAGTGTACTACCTAGATCACCAAAAAGTAGTCATTCGTAGAAGAACAGAATTTGAGTTACGAAAAGCAGAAGCACGAGCTCATATTTTAGATGGTTTACGAATTGCGCTAGATCATTTAGATGCGGTTATTAGCTTAATTCGTGCTTCACAAACAACAGATATTGCACGTGAGGGGTTAATGACTACCTTCCAGCTTTCTGAAAAGCAAGCACAGGCAATTTTAGATATGCGATTACAGCGTTTAACAGGTTTAGAACGTGAAAAAATCGAGGAAGAGTATCAAAACCTTGTGAAGTTAATTGCAGAGCTAAAGGAAATTTTAGCTAATGAAGAGAAGGTTCTTGAAATCATAAGAGAAGAACTATCTGAAATTAAAGAACGCTTCAATGATAACCGTCGTACAGAAATTGTGACAGGTGGAGTGGAAAACATTGAAGATGAGGATTTAATTCCGGTTGAGAACATCGTTATCTCATTAACTCATAACGGATATATCAAACGTCTTCCGGTTTCAACCTATCGTGCCCAGAAGCGTGGAGGTCGTGGAATACAAGGAATGGGTACGAATGAAGATGATTTCGTTGAACATCTTGTGACAACGTCTACTCACGATACAATTCTTTTCTTTACAAACAAGGGGAAAGTGTATCGATCAAAAGGGTATGAAATTCCTGAATTCTCAAGAACAGCAAAAGGAATTCCAATCATCAATCTACTTGAAGTGGATAAAGGAGAATGGGTGAATGCCATTATTCCTGTTTCAGAGTTTGTGGATGACTGGTTCTTGTTCTTTACTACAAAAGAGGGTATTTCTAAGCGTTCTCCACTGACATCGTTTGCGAATATTCGAAACAATGGTTTAATTGCCTTAAACTTACGTGAGGAAGATGAATTGATCTCTGTTCGTCTTACAGATGGCAGTAAAGAAATTATTATTGGAACGAAGAACGGGTTACTTATTCGTTTCCCTGAAACAGATGTTCGTTCTATGGGACGTACTGCAACAGGAGTTAAAGGAATTAACATTGATGAAACAGATGAAGTTGTTGGAATGGAAGTACTTGAAGAGAATACAGAGATATTAATTGTTACAAAGAATGGGTACGGTAAACGTACGCCTGCTGAAGAATATAGAATTCAAGGGCGCGGTGGTAAAGGAATCAAAACATGTAACATTACAGATAAAAACGGAAGCCTAGTTGCGATGAAGGCTGTAACAGGTGAAGAAGATGTAATGTTAATTACTACAGGCGGAGTCTTAATCCGTATGGCGGTTAGTGATATCTCAACAATGGGACGAAATACTCAAGGTGTGAGATTGATCAGATTGAATGAATCAGAAGAAGAATTCGTAGCAACTGTAGCGATGGTTGAAAAGGAAGAAGAAAAAGAGGAAGAAAAAGAGGAAGTCATCGTTGGTGAAGAAGAAGAGTCAAAGGACTTTGAACCAGGGGATGAAGAATAATTTGTAAGAGAGGGACATTATTATGTTCCTCTTTTTTTATGAATTGGGTAAAATAGACTAAGAATATTATTACTAGAGGGTGTAATTAGTGCGAGTTCTTATAAAAGAAGTTCAAGAAGGGTGCATTCTTTCTGAAGATGTTATTGGGTCTTCGGGCCGGGCAATTGTCCAAAAGAAAACAGTGTTGACTTCCGAATTGCTTGAAGTATTAAAAGCCTTCTTAATACCTGAATTAGAGGTTGAAAAGACTCTGTCTAGCGGTCATCCTTTTATTCCTAATGAAATACTCTTGGATGACGAAGAAGTGAGACGTGAGGAAAATGAAGAGCCAAGAGAACTTACATTCACAGAACTCTTTCTTCAAGCATCAAGAAGCTTTAAAAAAGAGTTTCGAAGTTGGCAGTCGGGTTTGCCAGTAGATGTAACAAAGGTACGTAGTATTATATTTCCGTTAATCGAAAAAATAGATCACAATCAAGCAGATCTTTTTCAACTACACCACTTTTCAACTGAGGAAGACTATTTATACCAGCATGCGGTTGCAGTTGGATTAATTAGCAGTTTTATTTCTAAGAAACTAGGTTTTAATAAAGGGGAGATTGTTCAGGTTGCTTTGGCTGGAACTTTAAGTGATTGTGGAATGGCAAAGCTTTCTGAAGGAATATTAAATAAAAGAACTCCTCTTACACAAGAGGAGTATCAAGAGGTAAAAAACCACCCGACGTATAGCTATAGACTTATTCAAGGTACACCTTTTATTAGAGAGGCTGGGAAAATCGCCATCTTCCAGCATCATGAGCGAATGGATGGAAGTGGGTATCCATTAGGAGAAAAGGGACAGAAAATCCACCAATATGCAAAAATTATTGGGGTCGCAGACACATTCCATGCAATGACTTCACAACGATTGTATCGAAAAAAACAGTCTCCTTTTAAAGTATTGGAGATGATGCTCCAAGATTTATTTGGACAGTTTGATATTGCCTCCATCCGTGCACTTCAAGCTGGCATTATGAATATTTCAATTGGGAGTTTAGTAAAACTTTCAAATGGACAAGAAGCTGAAATTCTATTTATTGATGATAATGCACCAACAAGGCCACTTGTAAAAGTATTACCTACTGCTGAAATTATTCATTTGCAGAGAAACCGGATGATTTTTATTGATGAAGTAAAGATTCCTTAGGATGGTAGAGCCAAATAGGTACTATACCTATTTGGCTCTTGAATGTTTCCATTTATTGGTT
>NZ_CP030028.1:12500-257500 GCF_003586445.1 Bacillus sp. Y1
GGGAACTGAAACATCTAAGTACCCGGAGGAAGAGAAAGCAAACGCGATTCCCTAAGTAGCGGCGAGCGAAACGGGATTAGCCCAAACCAAGAGGCTTGCCTCTTGGGGTTGTAGGACACTCTATACGGAGTTACAAAGGAATGAAGTAGACGAATCGATCTGGAAAGGTCAGTCATAGAAGGTAACAACCCTGTAGTTGAAACTTCGTTCCCTCTTGAGTGGATCCTGAGTACGGCGGAACACGTGAAATTCCGTCGGAAGCAGGGAGGACCATCTCCCAAGGCTAAATACTACCTAGTGACCGATAGTGAACCAGTACCGTGAGGGAAAGGTGAAAAGCACCCCGGAAGGGGAGTGAAAGAGATCCTGAAACCGTGTGCCTACAAGTAGTTAGAGCCCGTTAATGGGTGATAGCGTGCCTTTTGTAGAATGAACCGGCGAGTTACGATTACATGCGAGGTTAAGTTGATAAGACGGAGCCGTAGCGAAAGCGAGTCTGAATAGGGCGCTTTAGTATGTGGTCGTAGACCCGAAACCAGGTGATCTACCCATGTCCAGGGTGAAGTCCAGGTAACACTGGATGGAGGCCCGAACCCACGCACGTTGAAAAGTGCGGGGATGAGGTGTGGGTAGCGGAGAAATTCCAATCGAACTTGGAGATAGCTGGTTCTCTCCGAAATAGCTTTAGGGCTAGCCTCATGTAGTAAGAGTCTTGGAGGTAGAGCACTGTTTGGACTAGGGGCCCTCATCGGGTTACCGAATTCAGACAAACTCCGAATGCCAAAGACTTATCCATGGGAGTCAGACTGCGAGTGATAAGATCCGTAGTCGAAAGGGAAACAGCCCAGACCACCAGCTAAGGTCCCAAAGTATACGTTAAGTGGCAAAGGATGTGGAGTTGCTTAGACAACCAGGATGTTGGCTTAGAAGCAGCCACCATTTAAAGAGTGCGTAATAGCTCACTGGTCGAGTGACTCCGCGCCGAAAATGTAACGGGGCTAAACGTATCACCGAAGCTGTGGATTGACATCTTAGATGTCAGTGGTAGGAGAGCGTTCTAAGGGCGTTGAAGCTAGACCGTAAGGACTGGTGGAGCGCTTAGAAGTGAGAATGCCGGTATGAGTAGCGAAAGATGGGTGAGAATCCCATCCACCGAATGCCTAAGGTTTCCTGAGGAAGGCTCGTCCGCTCAGGGTTAGTCGGGACCTAAGCCGAGGCCGAAAGGCGTAGGCGATGGACAACAGGTTGATATTCCTGTACCACCAAATTACCGTTTGAGTGATGGGGGGACGCAGGAGGATAGGGTAAGCGCGCTGTTGGATATGCGCGTCCAAGCAGTTAGGCTGCAAGTGAGGCAAATCCCACTTGCATAAGGCTGAGCTGTGATGGCGAGGGAAATATAGTACCGAAGTTCCTGATTCCACACTGCCAAGAAAAGCCTCTAGCGAGGTAACAGGTGCCCGTACCGCAAACCGACACAGGTAGGCGAGGAGAGAATCCTAAGGTGAGCGAGAGAACTCTCGTTAAGGAACTCGGCAAAATGACCCCGTAACTTCGGGAGAAGGGGTGCTCTTCAGGGTGAATAGCCTAGAAGAGCCGCAGTGAATAGGCCCAGGCGACTGTTTAGCAAAAACACAGGTCTCTGCGAAGCCGCAAGGCGAAGTATAGGGGCTGACGCCTGCCCGGTGCTGGAAGGTTAAGAGGAGGGGTTAGCTTACGCGAAGCTCTGAATCGAAGCCCCAGTAAACGGCGGCCGTAACTATAACGGTCCTAAGGTAGCGAAATTCCTTGTCGGGTAAGTTCCGACCCGCACGAAAGGCGTAACGATCTGGGCACTGTCTCAACGAGAGACTCGGTGAAATTATAGTACCTGTGAAGATGCAGGTTACCCGCGACAGGACGGAAAGACCCCGTGGAGCTTTACTGTAGCCTGATATTGAATTTTGGTACAGCTTGTACAGGATAGGTAGGAGCCTGAGAAGCCGGAGCGCTAGCTTCGGTGGAGGCGTCGGTGGGATACTACTCTGGCTGTATTGAAATTCTAACCCTCACCCCTGATCGGGGTGGGAGACAGTGTCAGGTGGGCAGTTTGACTGGGGCGGTCGCCTCCTAAAAAGTAACGGAGGCGCCCAAAGGTTCCCTCAGAATGGTTGGAAATCATTCGTAGAGTGTAAAGGCACAAGGGAGCTTGACTGCGAGACCTACAAGTCGAGCAGGGACGAAAGTCGGGCTTAGTGATCCGGTGGTTCCGCATGGAAGGGCCATCGCTCAACGGATAAAAGCTACCCCGGGGATAACAGGCTTATCTCCCCCAAGAGTCCACATCGACGGGGAGGTTTGGCACCTCGATGTCGGCTCATCGCATCCTGGGGCTGTAGTCGGTCCCAAGGGTTGGGCTGTTCGCCCATTAAAGCGGTACGCGAGCTGGGTTCAGAACGTCGTGAGACAGTTCGGTCCCTATCCGTCGTGGGCGTAGGAAATTTGAGAGGAGCTGTCCTTAGTACGAGAGGACCGGGATGGACGCACCGCTGGTGTACCAGTTGTCTTGCCAAAGGCATCGCTGGGTAGCTATGTGCGGAAGGGATAAGTGCTGAAAGCATCTAAGCATGAAGCCCCCCTCAAGATGAGATTTCCCATAGCGCAAGCTAGTAAGATCCCTGAAAGATGATCAGGTTGATAGGTCAGAGGTGGAAGCGCGGTGACGTGTGGAGCTGACTGATACTAATCGATCGAGGACTTAACCAAATTTAAGATGAAACGTATTTCTTCTTCTTCATTCATTATCTAGTTTTGAAGGAATGATTCCTTCAAGTGAATACTGGTCTAGTGGCGATAGCGAAAAGGTCACACCCGTTCCCATACCGAACACGGAAGTTAAGCTTTTCAGCGCCGATGGTAGTTGAGGGTTTCCCTCTGTGAGAGTAGGACGTCGCTAGGCAAAGAAAAAAGCACCTGTGTGGGTGCTTTTTTTGTTATATAAAGATAAGAAAGTATAAGATTTTCAACTTAGAGAATTGTCTAGCTCCAGCGCCCTAGCGCCTAGTGTCCTTCGCTCTCCGCCCTACGATAAGTCAAGCACGAATGCGCCTCTGGCTCTTCTTGTTGTCCAGCTTCAGTACCTAGCTCCTCGGGGTCATAAGCCAAATCCCTCCGGAAGGCTGGCCTTCCGGAGGGATTCGTCTTATGTCTGTCGGAGCTGAGCAAGGTACTTCCGCATTTCACTTTCCTTTATCTCAGTTGGTGCGCTGACCAGGACACTTGCGCTTTTCTTATTATTTCTTCATCATTAAATATTGATAAACAAGAAAGGGACCTTTGTCTAAGCTGACTTGTAAGAATGATTGAATGAAAGGGAAGTCTTTGTTCGGCATGGTCTTTACTAGTTCACTCCACCACTCAGTTTCGTAGCGGGCAATCATGCTTAGGTTGTACAGCAATAAATAATGAATAAGTAATTCATTGTATTGAAGTAAATCTCCTTTTGTCAAAGAAAGGGAGAAATGGTTATCTACCAGATTGTATTTTAATATAGAAAAGGATGATAGCTGTTTTTCAGCTAAGTGAAAACAAAGACTCTCATTCAAACTATCACTACTTATGAAATCGCCATTCGTTTTTGTTTGAAAAAACTCAGTGAATCGATCACTAGTCATATGAAAGGTATCAAGAGCTGTCTCAGGGATGTAAATGTCTGATGCTTTATTCTCAACGGGTAAGAAAGTTCTCTTTCCTACGAGCTCTTCAAAAAGACTAGTGAGCTCTGGAATTTGCATTAAGAGATCATTCATTGTTGTTTTTTCCCCTTCCAATTGTTTCATGTGAAACAATCTTTCTCCAATATGAGGAAACAATCCTGTCTTTTGAAACTTTACTTCATCCTGAAAAAAATGATATTGCTGCTTTTTTCTCTTCCTAGTTGAAACTCCATGGGCAAGTACAGAGGTCGTTTCAGGATAATTTGGGTCTACAGTTAAAATACATGCCTTTAATAAGTGTACGAGACCATAGAAGATTAGAATTGGCTGGATGATGAGTGGTGAGTTCCTTGCCTGTTCATAATATACCTGTCCATGCTCAAGATAATAAATAAAAGGGTAGCAGTTCTCATAACTTTTTTGTTCGGCATCTGAAAGCTCTAAAGCTTGATAACATTTTTTTAAATAATGCTGTGTCGAATCGGCTGAAAAAAAGAGAGAAAATGAGTTCAAATTAGCATAAGGGAAAATCAAATTACTAACCTCCAAATTAATTGAAAAATCAAACATATTGAACAGTTCTTGACAGTATTTTAACCAATTGATAACCTACTAATAATATTTTCGAGTAGGGGGGCAATATTTATGTGGGAAAATAAGTTTGTTAAAGAGGGGTTAACCTTCGACGATGTATTGTTAGTGCCTGCAAAATCAGAAGTACTTCCTAGAGATGTGAGCTTACAAGTTCACTTAACAGAAAAAATCAAGCTAAACATTCCAATGATTAGCGCTAGTATGGACACAGTAACAGAAGCAGAGATGGCTATTGCTATGGCGAGACAAGGTGGAATTGGTATTATCCATAAAAATATGTCGATTGAACAGCAAGCCGACCAAGTGGATAAGGTTAAACGTTCAGAAAGTGGAGTTATTACTGATCCTTTCTTTTTGACTCCTGATCAACAAGTGTTTGATGCCGAACATCTTATGGGGAAATACCGAATTTCAGGTGTTCCAATCGTAAATAATGATGAGGAGCAAAAGTTAGTTGGAATTCTAACGAATCGTGATTTACGCTTCATCCAAGACTACTCGATAAAAATTTCGGATGTAATGACAAAAGAAAACTTAGTTACAGCTCCTGTGGGAACAACATTAGAAGAAGCTGAAAGCATTTTACAAAAGTATAAAATTGAAAAGCTTCCACTGGTTGACAGTGAAGGAGTTCTTAAAGGATTAATTACAATCAAAGATATTGAAAAAGTAATCGAGTTCCCTAATTCTGCAAAAGATGAGCAAGGCCGTTTATTGGTTGGTGCAGCAGTAGGTGTAACAACGGATACAATGAAACGCGCTGAGATGCTTGTAAGAGCTCAAGTAGATGTACTAGTTATAGATACGGCACATGGTCACTCTAAAGGCGTTATTGACATGGTTAGATCCATTAGAGAGGCATTCCCTGATATCGCTATTATTGCAGGTAATGTAGCTACAGCAGAAGCAACAAGAGAGCTTATTGAAGCAGGTGCAGATATCGTGAAAGTAGGTATTGGACCAGGTTCTATCTGTACAACAAGGGTAGTTGCAGGTGTAGGTGTACCGCAAATCACAGCTGTATACGATTGTGCAACAGAAGCTAGAAAGCACGGGAAAGCAGTTATCGCTGATGGAGGAATTAAATACTCTGGAGATATTGTTAAAGCTTTAGCAGCTGGTGGACATGCTGTTATGCTCGGAAGCTTATTAGCTGGTGTGACAGAAAGCCCAGGAGAAACAGAAATCTTCCAAGGCAGACGTTTCAAAGTCTATCGTGGTATGGGTTCAGTAGCAGCAATGGAAAAGGGGTCGAAGGATCGTTATTTCCAAGAAGACAATAAAAAGTTTGTTCCAGAGGGAATTGAAGGACGACTTCCATACAAGGGACCATTAACAGATACTATCTACCAATTGGTTGGTGGATTACGTTCTGGAATGGGGTATTGTGGAACAAAGAATTTACAGGAACTAAGAGAAAACTCACAGTTTATTCGAATGACAGGAGCAGGTCTTCGTGAAAGTCATCCACATGATGTTCAAATCACGAAAGAAGCACCTAACTATTCACTTTCTTAAGATTTCCTGAGACTTTAGAACGAAGAGATTACAAGTATTTTTACAAGACAGAGTGACCTTTCTCTGTCTATTTTTTTTGTAATTTATATGGTAAACTGTACAAGGTGCAAAAAATAAAGAATCATGTCGAAATGATTTTCATAGAGTAATTGACAAAGATGGAGGTAAGTTCATTGTATCGTTTAAAAAATATTTCAATCTGGGTAATGACCTTGACTATTGCATTCACATTATCGTTTGCAACAAGTGTTTCACCCGTAAAGGCAGAAGAGGATCCACTTGGAATTACTGCGGAAGCAGCCATTCTACTTGATGCAGAGACTGGGAAGATTCTTTATGCAAAAAATATAGATGTTGTACTGGGTGTCGCATCTATGTCGAAAATGATGACCGAATACCTGCTGCTTGAAGCAATTGCTGAAGGTAAGATTAAATGGGATCAAAAAGTGAAAATCAATGCGTATGTTCATGAACTATCAGCTGCGCCTGGTCTATCCAATGTGGGGTTAACTGAAGGAGAAGATTATACGGTTGAAGAGCTTTATCAAGCAATGGCCATTCATTCTGGGAATGCTGCCACTGTTGCATTAGCAGAACTAATGGCCGGATCTGAAACAAATTTCATCACACTTATGAATAAAAAGGCTGAAGAACTACAATTAGGGGATTATAAGTTTGTAAATTCAAGTGGACTTAATAACAGCAGTTTATTAGGAAATCACCCAGCTGGTGGGGCTGATGAGGAAAATGTGATGTCAGCTAGAGCGACTGCTAAGCTTGCTTACCATTTAATTAATGATTATCCTGAGGTAATTGAAACAGCAAAAATGCCTGAACTTCAATTCAGAGATGGTCGAACATATAAGAATTTTAACTGGATGCTTCCAGGTCTTATTTTCGAATATGCGGGTGTAGATGGATTAAAAACAGGCTCAACTGATTTTGCAGGAGCTGGGTTTACAGCAACTGCTGAAAAAGACGGACAACGTGTGATTGCGGTTGTTATGAAAGCTGCTACAAAGGACGAACGTTTTACAGAAATGAGAAAAATATTAGATTATGCATTCGGTAACTTTACGGAAGAAGAAATCGTTGAAAAAGGGTACCAAGTAAAGGGACAAAAGACGTTACCAGTAACAAAAGGGAAAGAAGACGAAGTATCCATTGAGTCAAAGGAAAGCATCTCCATGGTTGTTAAAAATGGAGAAAAAGATCAATACAAAACGGTTTTAAAATTGGATGAAGATAAGCTGAATGAAGACGGAGAGCTAACGGCTCCAGTAAAAAAAGGTGATAAGGTGGGAACACTCACAATTGAGCCCGTCGAAGGTGAAGGGTTAGGGTTCCTTACTGAATCTGGCCAAAAGCAAATTACTGTTGACGTTATCGCTACAGAAGATGTAGAAAAAGCTAACTGGTTTGTTTTAATGATGCGCGGAGTTGGGGGCTTTTTTGGAAACCTATGGGACAGTGCCTCTTCAGCGGTTAAAGGAATATTTTAAATAAAGAGATTATTTCCTCGTAAATAAGGGCTTCCTGTCTTGACAGGAAGCTCTTTTTATTGTTTATTTACGAATAGGGAAAAAGATTAATTTCGATTGAATTCGTTATGCTTTCCTTTTTTTAGTAGCTACATATGGAGACATAATTTACCCATCTAATGTAGATGGTAATAATGAAAGGGGATCAAGTATGAAAACAGGTACAGATCGAGTTAAACGTGGTATGGCAGAAATGCAAAAGGGCGGCGTCATTATGGACGTTGTTAACGCAGAGCAAGCAAAAATTGCTGAAGAAGCTGGTGCTGTTGCAGTTATGGCGCTTGAAAGAGTGCCTTCAGATATTCGTGCGGCTGGTGGAGTAGCTCGTATGGCTGACCCACGTATTATGGAAGAAGTAATGAATGCTGTTTCTATTCCTGTAATGGCTAAAGCACGTATTGGACATATTGTAGAGGCTCGTATTTTAGAAGCAATGGGTGTTGACTACATCGATGAGAGTGAAGTATTAACACCAGCTGATGAAGAATATCATCTGTACAAGAGTGACTTTACGGTTCCTTTTGTATGTGGATGTCGTGACCTAGGGGAAGCTGCTCGTCGTATTGGTGAAGGTGCATCTATGCTTCGTACGAAAGGTGAACCTGGAACTGGAAACATCGTTGAAGCTGTTCGACATATTCGTAAAGTAAATGCTCAAGTACGTAAAGTAGTAGGAATGAATGTGGACGAGCTTATGACAGAAGCTAAGCTTCTAGGAGCACCATTTGAGCTTCTTCTTCAAATTAAGGAGTTAGGACGTTTACCGGTTGTTAACTTCGCAGCTGGTGGGGTTGCAACGCCTGCAGATGCTGCTTTAATGATGGAGCTAGGTGCTGATGGAGTATTCGTAGGATCTGGAATCTTTAAATCAGATAACCCAGCTAAGTTTGCTCGTGCAATTGTAGAAGCAACAACTCATTACCAAGACTACAAACTAATTGCTGAGCTTTCAAAAGAGCTAGGAACGCCAATGAAGGGTATTGAAATCTCTTCTTTAGCTCCAGAAGCTCGTATGCAAGACCGTGGATGGTAAGGTGAACAAAATGGTTAAAGTAGGAGTATTAGGCCTTCAAGGAGCTGTACGTGAGCATGTACGGTCCATTGAAGAGAGTGGGGCAGAAGCAGTTGTGATCAAAACAAAAGACCAGCTTGAAGAAGTGGATGGATTGATCATGCCTGGTGGAGAAAGTACAACGATGCGCCGCTTAATCGATAAGTACGATTTTATGGGGAGCCTTAAGGAGTTTGCGCAATCAGGAAAACCAATGTTCGGAACTTGTGCAGGACTTATCTTAATGGCTAAGGAGCTTGTTGGTTACGATCAACCTCATATTGGTGCGATGGATGTAAAAGTGGAGCGAAACTCATTTGGACGCCAACGTGAAAGCTTTGAAGCAGATTTAGATATTGCTGGTGTTGGTGGAAACTATCCAGCAGTCTTTATTCGTGCCCCACATATTGTTGCTGCAGGTGAGAATGTTGAAATCCTTGCGAAGCATGAAAATCGCATTGTTTTTGCTAGAGAGGGACAATTCCTTGGTTGCTCCTTTCATCCAGAATTAACAGAGGATCACCGTATCACACAGTATTTTATCAATATGGTAAAAGAAGCGAAAAAATAAATATAATCCGGTTGCATCTTGGAAATAATTGTAGTAAAGTACTATAAAAATAAATAATTGTAATGCATTGAGAGGAAATAGTAGCAGGAGAGCTATTTTAAAGAGAGCCGGTGGTTGGTGGAAATCGGTAAATGGTGCTTGTGAATCCATCCTTGAGTGAAGTATGGAAAGCTTAGAGTGTGAGTAAGTACTTCCGGTTAAAAACCGTTAATTATTTAAGGTGGAAGGTGAATGATACCTTCAACTAGGGTGGCAACGCGGGTAACTCTCGTCCCTTTTATAGGGACGGGAGTTTTTTGTTTGCTGAAAATGATAAAGGAGGAATCAATATGTTAGATTTAAAATTTTTGCGTGCTAATTTTGAAGAAGTAAAGGAAAAGCTTCAGCATCGTGGAGAAGATTTAACGGATCTAGGTAAATTCGAAGAACTGGATCGTACACGTAGAGAGTTAATTTTAGAAGTAGAGCAATTGAAAAGTAAGCGGAACGAAGTTTCTCAACAAGTAGCGGTGCTTAAGAGAGAAAAGCAGGATGCAGATCAATTGATTGCTGAGATGAAAGAAGTAGGAGACAAAATTAAAGGATTAGATGATCAGTTACGTGATGTTGAGGAAACATTGGAGAAACTTCTACTAAGCATTCCAAATATCCCGCATGAAAGTGTCCCTGTTGGTGAAACAGAGGATGATAACGTTGAAATTCGTAAATGGGGAGAGATTCCTAACTTTGACTTTGAACCAAAGCCACATTGGGATGTAGCGGATGGTCTAGGAATTGTAGACTTCGAGAGAGCGGGTAAAGTTACGGGAAGCCGTTTCGTCTTTTATAAGGGCTTAGGTGCTAAATTAGAGCGTGCATTGTTTAATTTTATGCTAGATTTGCACACTGAAGAGCATGGTTATGAAGAGGTTCTACCTCCGTACATCGTAAACCGTGCCAGCATGACTGGAACAGGACAACTTCCGAAATTTGAAGAGGATGCCTTCCGAATTGAAAGCGAAGATTTTTTCTTAATCCCAACAGCAGAAGTTCCTGTAACGAATTTACACCGTGATGAAATTTTAAGCGGTGAAGATTTACCAATTAACTATGCAGCCTTTAGTGCTTGCTTCCGCTCTGAAGCCGGATCTGCTGGTAGAGATACAAGAGGCTTGATTCGCCAGCATCAGTTTAACAAAGTGGAGCTTGTAAAGTTTGTTAAGCCTGAGGATTCATACGAAGAGCTTGAAAAATTAACAGGTCATGCGGAAAAGGTATTACAGCTTTTGGGCCTTCCGTATCGTGTATTAAGCATGTGTACGGGAGATCTTGGCTTTACTGCAGCGAAAAAATACGATATTGAAGTTTGGATTCCGAGTTATGAAACCTATCGTGAGATTTCTTCTTGTAGTAACTTTGAGAGCTTCCAAGCGCGCCGAGCTAACATTCGCTTTAGACGTGAACCGAAAGGAAAGCCAGAGGCTGTGCATACCCTAAACGGTTCAGGTCTAGCAATTGGTCGTACTGTTGCGGCAATCCTAGAAAACTTCCAGCAAGCTGATGGTAGTGTGGTCATTCCGGAAGTGTTACGTCCGTATATGGGGAACCGTGAAGTGATAAAATAAGGCTAACAGTTATAAGGTAAGCGGGTGGTACCACCCGCTTAGTGTTTTTTGAAAAATAGTTGACTTCGTTTTTGGTACATGCTATATTATAACTTGTCGATGAGATACGGAGGTATACCCAAGTCCGGCTGAAGGGATCGGTCTTGAAAACCGACAGGCGGGTCAAACCGCGCGGGGGTTCGAATCCCTCTACCTCCTCCATCTAATTGAAATGAACCATTGCGCATAAAATGGAGATTGAAAACCGTTTGTGATTACACAGCGGTTTTTTTGCGTATAAAAATTAATGATATTAAAAAAATCGCTGAAAACTCAGCGATTATCTTTTTAGTAATTGTGATTGCTTTATATGATTGGAAATACGTTCGATCACTGGTTCGATGGAAGATTCGTCATCCTTGATGTCGTATTCATTAATATTAATTCGTAACACAGGACATGCCGAGAATGAGTTAATCCAATCTTCATAACGTTGATGCATTTCATTCCAATAATCAATCGGTGTTTGCTGTTCCATTGGACGTCCACGCTCTTTAATTCTACCGATGATGTCATCAATGGATCCCTCTAAATAAATAAGTAGATCTGGATGAGGGAAATACGGTGTCATAACCATTGCCTCGAAAAGGCTCGTATAGGTTTCGTAATCTACCTTAGACATCGTACCTTTTTCGAAATGCATTTTTGCAAAAATCCCTGTATCTTCATAAATCGAACGGTCTTGGATAAATCCTCCGCCATATTCGAAGATGCGCTTTTGTTCTTTAAATCGTTCTGCAAGGAAGTATACTTGCAAGTGAAAGCTCCATCTAGTAAAGTCTGCATAAAATTTATCTAAATAAGGATTCGTATCTACTTTTTCAAAGGAGGTACGAAAATCAAGTGCATTAGCAAGAGCGTTCGTTATCGTAGACTTCCCAACTCCCACTGTCCCTGCAATGGTAATAACCGAGTTAGCAGGTATTCCATATTTAGTTCGAAGGTTCATGATTACATACTCCTTTTTCTAACGATGTTGTTAACTGGTTGATAATCCTGTCTAGGTCATTCTTGTTTTTCACAAAGTCTAGCTCGTCTCCGCTAAATCGTAAAACAGGTATTTCAGGATGCAATTTTTCAAACTCACTTATCGCATGATCATAATCAATGGATAATTGCTCAAGATATAGAGGGCTTATATTCTTCTCAATTTCTCGACCGCGCATTTTTATCCGAGATAAAAGAGTATCTAAACTAGCATGTAAATAAATAATGACGTTCGGTTTTGGCATATCTTTAGTTAATATTTGATAAATATTAAAATACTTATCATACTCTTCCTTACTTAGTGTACGCTGAGCAAAAATGAGGTTTTTAAATATATGATAATCGGCTACGACCGGCTCGTTTTTGGTAAGATATAACTTCTGAATGTCTCCGAGTTGCTTGTATCGGTTACATAAGAAAAACATCTCGGTTTGAAAGCTCCATTCTTCAATGTTTTCATAAAACTTCCCTAAAAATGGGTTTTCATCAACGATCTCCCGAAGTAATGCAAATTGGAAGTGATCAGAAATCACCTTGGCTAATGATGTTTTGCCCACACCAATTGGCCCCTCTACCGTGATAAAAGGCGTTTCCCCCATGGCTTGTCCTCCTTACTGCTTATCTCCTAAGGTGGTATTTCCGTCTGTATTAAAATAATTACTTTTATGAGACAAAGTCCATTTTATCACATATAGGTCTGATAGGAATATGGAATTATTTCTTGTTTCCCATATTGAAAATATTAGTAAAAAAATAGCAGCTATAATAGCTGCTATCCTTACGCTTACCTTTTTACAACGTTAAAATTCTCTACAATGAGTAACCAGTTTTGTGGAAATGCGAGTCCGAGCTTCCAGTAGCTCATTCCACGAAGGTTTAACTCTTTAATCAAGTTGAATTTTGCTTGAATCGAGCGGGCGTCTTCAAACCAAACTTCGTGTTGCTTACCTTCTTGGTCCCTGTATCTAAAAAAAGGTGCTTGAGCGGTTGTATCATACTGAATGGCAACATTATTCGTTGCGGCAAGTTGGATCGCTTGCTGAGGACTTACTGCTTTTGCTACCGTTCCTTGGACGAATGGAAGCGTCCAATCATAACCATATAAATTTTGTCCCATCATGATTTTGGAAGCAGGCATTTCTGTTAATGCATATTCAATTACCTTTCTTACTGGTCCAATAGGGGAAACAGCCATTGCTGGGCCACCGCTATAGCCCCATTCATAGGTCATAATAACGACAAAGTCAACAATTTCCCCATGGGCTCGGTAATCATGAGCCTCATACCATTCTCCCTTTTGCTCACGGCTTGTTTTCGGAGCTAAAGCCGTTGAAAGCAGCCACCCTTCAGCTTGGAAACGTGCCTTTGCTTTCCTTAAAAAACGGTTATATGCCTCTCGGTCTGCTGGGCGCAAGAACTCAAAATCAAAATGTATGTCTCTGAAATTATACTTTTTAGCGGTTGCTACAATATTATTCAAAAATCGATCCTGGATAGGGATATCATTTAATAGGATTCTTCCTAATTCAGCATTGAATTGGTCATTTTCTTGATTTGTTATGACCATCATGAGTACATTGTTATTGGCCCTTGCAATGGCTGGAAAGTTATTTAACAATGGTTCTTTTAGAGATCCGTCTCTTAAAGCTTGGAAGCTGAAAGGAGCTAAGTAAGTTAAATAAGGTGCTGCTTCTCGTGCACTTTCCTCAAGGACTGGTGCAACTGTCGTTCCTCTTGGCTCCACATAAGCATTAAATTCTGCATTTCTTCTTGCTCTTCGTGGGATATATAATCTAAAACCAATACGTAATGGTTGTGTGAGAGAAAGGCGGTTTACTTGAGCGAGCTGTTGATAAGAGATTCCAAATTTCTGTGCTATGGACCAGAGGCTGTCACCAGATTGTACCCAATAGAAGCTGCCGACGATGGGTATAACTAACGTTTGCCCAATAACCAAGTCATTGGGGTTAGGAATTTCATTTGCTTCAATTAAATCATTTACCGTTGTGGAATATGCTTGGGCAATTCCATATAGCGATTGGTTTGGCTGCACGACATGAATTTGCATGTTTTTCCCTCCTTGATGAATCGAGCAAACCATAAGAATAATGGTGTTCACTCCAAATAGTGATATTGAACGCTATCACCATCTTATGAGGGAAAGAAATCATTCATGTTACATAATTTTTAAATAGGATCAATCTTGCCTTTTAAAACATTTTTGATCATTTTTAATGAGTACTCATTGTCTTGGTCATCAGCAGAAGCTATTGCATTGTGAGGAACATGTATGGAATATTCCCTCATATATGCATCATTTGCAGTAAAAAGTACACATATGTTTCCGGCAATACCCGTGATGACAAGAGAACGTACATTCAGCTGATAGAGTAGAGTGTTTAGAGCGGTACCAAAAAAAGCGGAGTGCTTCGGTTTAATCAGAAAAAGGTCATCTGGCTTCGGTTTGATAATTTTAATAATTTCTTGGCTTAAGGAGTTTTCACAATGATTAATGATACGTGTAACATCTGCTTGCCAAAGATTATAATGGTCATTTATATAAATAATGGGCAGCTTTTCTTTAGTAAACTGTTCCTTTAGTTTTTGAATGTTTTTAGCGATGGGTAAAGTTTTCTTTGCTAGCACTTCACCATTGCTGAAGTCAAAGTTATTTATCATATCAATAATTAAAAGAGCTTTTTGACTCGTATTTTCAAATATGCCCATGAACGATCCTCACTTCCTTTTTTCTTCTTTAGCGTGTGAAGGTTGTATTTTTCTATACATTTGGAGATGATGGATAAAATAAATGAAAGGATTTTATAAGTGCAAATGAAGGATGAAACATATATGTTGGAAGCAATCAAGGAAGCGAAAAAGGCTGAAAAGCTGCAGGAAGTACCAATAGGAGCTGTGATCGTTATCAATGATCACATTGTGGCAAGAGCCCATAATCTGAGAGAAACAAGACAAAGTGCGGTTGCTCATGCAGAATTACTTGCCATAGAAAAAGCTTGTGAAGAATTAGGGACATGGAGGCTTGAAGGAGCAACTCTATATGTAACGCTGGAGCCTTGTCCGATGTGTGCTGGAGCAATCATTATGTCACGAGTAGAAAAGGTTGTGTTTGGAGCAAGTGACCCAAAGGGTGGTTGTGCCGGAACATTTATGAACTTATTATCCGACGAAAGATTTAATCATCAAAGTGAAGTGTGCTCTGGTGTGCTAGAAAAGGAATGTGGCGAGCTATTAAGTAATTTCTTTCGTAGCATTCGGCTAAAAAAGAAGGAAGAAAAAAAGAAAAGAAATGACGCAAAAGATAACTTACAGTAATTTACAGTTGTAAAACATTGATTTTTAACAGGAAAGAAAGTATACTAAATTATGCGTCGTCAGTGACGCACTTAAATTAGGTTTCAATTTTGCCGTGCTAGGTGGGGAGGTAGCGGTGCCCTGTACTCGCAATCCGCTCTAGCGAGACTGAATCCCTTCCCGAGGCTGGTTGCCTGTAGGGTCTGCCTTAAGCAAGTGGTGTTGACGCCCGGGTCCTGCGCAATGGGAATCCATGAACCATGTCAGGTCCGGAAGGAAGCAGCATTAAGTGGACGCTCCCATGTGCCGCGGGGTTGCCTGGGCCGAGCTAACTACTTAAGTAACGCTTATGGGCGCCAGTCGACGGAAGGTGCACGGCAGTTAAATGATAATAGCAAACTCATCTCTTCTACAAGAGGTGAGTTTTTTGCATATATAGCTAAAGATTTCTTAAACAGCCTTTGTAAAAAGGATTTTCTTTACGTTATAATAAAAAAGACCATATATAGGAGGGGGCTTGTCTGTGGCTTATCAAGCTCTATATCGTGTTTGGCGTCCTCAAACATTTATTGATGTCGTTGGACAAGAACATGTAACAAAGACTTTGCAAAACGCCCTGCTTCAGCAGAAAATTTCACATGCTTACTTGTTTTCTGGACCGAGAGGAACTGGGAAAACAAGTGCGGCAAAGATTTTTGCAAAAGCGGTTAACTGTGAAAATTCGCCCGCAAACGAACCATGTAATGTTTGTCCTGCTTGCTTAGGTATTACGGATGGGTCGATTCCAGATGTCATTGAAATAGATGCAGCTTCTAACAATGGGGTCGAGGAAATAAGGGATATAAGAGACAAAGTAAAATTTGCTCCAAGTTCTGTGAAGTATAAGGTCTATATCGTTGATGAAGTCCATATGCTTTCTATCGGAGCTTTTAATGCTTTACTTAAGACTTTGGAGGAACCGCCAAGACATGTCATCTTTATTTTAGCGACAACAGAACCGCATAAAATTCCACTTACCATCATCTCAAGATGTCAGCGGTTTGATTTTAAGAGGATATCTGCTCATTCAATTGTTAATCGAATGAAGACAATTGTAGATGAAACAGGTGTTCGCTATGAGGAAAAAGCGCTACAAGTCGTTGCGAGAGCCGCAGAAGGTGGAATGCGTGATGCGCTTAGTTTACTTGATCAGGCCATTTCGTTTAGCCGTGATGAAGTAACAGTAGAAGATGCATTAACAGTTACAGGTTCAGTATCTCAAGGGTTGTTAAACCAGTTGGCTACAGCCATAAAAGAAAGAGATGCAGCAAAAGCGTTGGAAGCGTTAGAGGAGTTATTATTTTTAGGTAAGGATCCGTCAAGATTTATTGAGGACTTTATCCTTTATTACCGTGATATGCTTCTTTTCAAGGCCGCGCCAAATTTAGAGGAATCATTCGAACGAGTATTACTTGATGATGAATTTAAGCAATTAGCTGAAGCTGTTAATCAAGAAGATATCTATCAAATTATTGAGACGTTAAATAAATCTCAACAGGAGATGCGCTGGACAAACCATCCTCGCATATTTTTAGAAGTAGCAGTAGTAAAACTTTGTCAAATGAAAGTTAGCGATAATGGTAAACAAACTAGTTCTATTGAGATTGATTCTTTGTTGAGTAAAATATCTAGCCTTGAGGAACAACTATCAGATCTAAGAAAAAATGGTATTGCGGTAACGAGTGATCAAGCTGCTAATACTACGAATCAAGCAAAACCAGCTCGTACCTCACGAAGAGGGTTCCAGGCACCAACGGGGAAAATAAATGAGATCCTGAAGAGTGCCACAAAACCTGATTTAACGCTTGTAAAAAGCAAATGGGGAGAATTGTTAGGGAAACTTGTATATAATCAAATGAGATCACAAGCGGCATTACTAAACGAGGCAGAACCAGTTGCAGCTTCAACAACCGCATTGGTGATTAGTTTTAAATATGAGATTCATTGTCAAATGGCTATGGATAACGATCGATTCTTAACAGTCTTATCCGACTTAACCCAAGAATTAATAGGGCGCCGTTTATCTGTTGTCGGAGTCCCAGAGGAACAATGGCAGACGATCCGTGCGGGATTTATTAAAACAAACCGTGATGGGGAGTCTGAACAAGGGGATTTAGGGAAAGAGAATGAAGAAGACCCAGTTGTTTCAGAAGCTATTAAACTTTTTGGGAGCGAATTAGTTGAAATTAAAGAATAAAATACTTGGAGGATGAAAAAGATGCGTGGAATGGGTAATATGCAAAATATGATGAAACAAATGCAAAAGATGCAAAAGAAAATGGCTCAAGCTCAAGAGGAGCTAGGAGAAAAGAGAATTGAAGGAACTGCTGGTGGGGGAATGGTAACGGTTATTGTTTCGGGACATAAGGAAGTTCTTGAAGTAAATATTAAGGAAGAAGTAGTAGATCCAGAAGATATCGATATGCTTCAAGATCTAGTACTTGCTGCTACAAACGATGCCCTAAAGAAGGCGGAAGAACTAACGAACAATACGATGGGACAATTCACTAAAGGAATGAACCTTCCTGGAATGTTCTAATTAGGGGGTTAAAAAGTGCATTATCCTGAACCAATATCAAAGCTCATAGACAGCTTTATGAAACTGCCAGGAATCGGTCCGAAAACGGCTGCTCGACTGGCGTTTTTTGTGCTTAGTATGAAGGAAGACACTGTCCTTGATTTCGCAAAGGCACTTGTAAACGCGAAAAGAAATTTAAGTTATTGTTCTGTTTGTGGACATATAACTGATCAAGATCCTTGCTATATTTGTGAGGACCAAAGACGAGATCGAAGAATCATTTGTGTTGTGCAAGATCCAAAGGATGTTATTGCTATGGAAAAAATGAAGGAGTACAGCGGTCTATATCATGTACTTCATGGAGCGATATCACCAATGGATGGTATTGGACCAGAAGATATTAATATTCCTGATTTATTAAAAAGACTACAAGATGAAGAAGTTCAGGAAATCATACTAGCTACAAACCCAAATATTGAGGGTGAAGCAACAGCTATGTATATTTCACGCTTACTTAAGCCAACTGGTATCAAGATCACTCGTATTGCTCATGGTCTACCAGTAGGTGGGGATTTGGAATATGCAGATGAAGTCACGTTATCGAAAGCACTCGAAGGAAGAAGAGAAGTATAAAGTGGGGAATGAATATGTTTTTTCGACGTAAGGGTTGGTTAAGAAAAGAATTTAATGATCAACTTATCTCTCAAATGGAGCAGCTTAAAACAAGCTGGAATAATCAGAAGACGTTGTTAAACAAAAGCTTCGATCCCTCAGAAGATATTATTTGTCAGACGAAAATTGCTGAAGCTAAGTACTTTTTCCTCTTTAAAGAAGCTAAGCATAGAAATATTAAGATAGACCGGTAAGTAAATAAATAAGCCACGTTCTTTTTCTTTTAGCTTGTACATATATTGTTACTACAAGTGATAAGAGGGGGATCAAACTGTGGAGCCGGTAATTGTTATTTCTGTTCTTGGTGGACTAATTGTTTTATTACTATTGATGGGCACACCGTTGAAACCAATTCGTACAATAGGACAAGGCTTAATCAAAATATTGATAGGAGCATTATTTCTATTCTTCCTTAACGCGTTTGGGAATCAGTTTAATATACATGTGCCTATCAATTTAATGACTTCTGCTATATCAGGCTTTTTAGGTGTACCTGGATTGGCCGCATTAGTAGCCGTTCAACTATGGATTTTATAAGCCGGAAAAATAAATCACTTAAAGGTGATTTATTTTTTTTGAACATAAAAAATAAAAAAATACAATTTTGCTGTTGACCAGATAGTTTAATGGTGATAATATAGTTTAAGTCGCCACGAGGTAATGAAAAAATAACTGAAAAAAGTTGTTGACATTACGAAGTGGAAATGATATTCTAATTAAGTCGCCTACGAGCGACAGTGATTGTTCTTTGAAAACTAAACAAATCATACGTCAACAAAAATGATAGTGTTGAAATATACACTAGCCAACGTTTTAACTTTAAGAGCTAATCTTACTCTTTATTGGAGAGTTTGATCCTGGCTCAGGACGAACGCTGGCGGCGTGCCTAATACATGCAAGTCGAGCGGATCTTTGGGAGCTTGCTCCCAAAGGTTAGCGGCGGACGGGTGAGTAACACGTGGGCAACCTGCCTATGAGACTGGGATAACTCCGGGAAACCGGGGCTAATACCGGATAATTCTTTTCTACACATGTAGAAAAGCTGAAAGATGGTTTCGACTATCACTCATAGATGGGCCCGCGGCGCATTAGCTAGTTGGTGAGGTAACGGCTCACCAAGGCGACGATGCGTAGCCGACCTGAGAGGGTGATCGGCCACACTGGGACTGAGACACGGCCCAGACTCCTACGGGAGGCAGCAGTAGGGAATCTTCCGCAATGGACGAAAGTCTGACGGAGCAACGCCGCGTGAGTGATGAAGGTTTTCGGATCGTAAAACTCTGTTGTTAGGGAAGAACAAGTACCGGAGTAACTGCCGGTACCTTGACGGTACCTAACCAGAAAGCCACGGCTAACTACGTGCCAGCAGCCGCGGTAATACGTAGGTGGCAAGCGTTGTCCGGAATTATTGGGCGTAAAGCGCGCGCAGGTGGTCTCTTAAGTCTGATGTGAAAGCCCCCGGCTCAACCGGGGAGGGTCATTGGAAACTGGGAGACTTGAGTGCAGGAGAGAAGAGTGGAATTCCACGTGTAGCGGTGAAATGCGTAGAGATGTGGAGGAACACCAGTGGCGAAGGCGACTCTTTGGCCTGTAACTGACACTGAGGCGCGAAAGCGTGGGGAGCAAACAGGATTAGATACCCTGGTAGTCCACGCCGTAAACGATGAGTGCTAAGTGTTAGAGGGTTTCCGCCCTTTAGTGCTGCAGCAAACGCATTAAGCACTCCGCCTGGGGAGTACGGCCGCAAGGCTGAAACTCAAAGGAATTGACGGGGGCCCGCACAAGCGGTGGAGCATGTGGTTTAATTCGAAGCAACGCGAAGAACCTTACCAGGTCTTGACATCCTCTGACAACCCTAGAGATAGGGCGTTCCCCTTCGGGGGACAGAGTGACAGGTGGTGCATGGTTGTCGTCAGCTCGTGTCGTGAGATGTTGGGTTAAGTCCCGCAACGAGCGCAACCCTTGATCTTAGTTGCCAGCATTCAGTTGGGCACTCTAAGGTGACTGCCGGTGACAAACCGGAGGAAGGTGGGGATGACGTCAAATCATCATGCCCCTTATGACCTGGGCTACACACGTGCTACAATGGGTGGTACAAAGGGCAGCAAAACCGCGAGGTCGAGCCAATCCCATAAAACCACTCTCAGTTCGGATTGTAGGCTGCAACTCGCCTACATGAAGCTGGAATCGCTAGTAATCGCGGATCAGCATGCCGCGGTGAATACGTTCCCGGGCCTTGTACACACCGCCCGTCACACCACGAGAGTTTGTAACACCCGAAGTCGGTGGGGTAACCGTAAGGAGCCAGCCGCCTAAGGTGGGACAGATGATTGGGGTGAAGTCGTAACAAGGTAGCCGTATCGGAAGGTGCGGCTGGATCACCTCCTTTCTAAGGAAAATTGAGGCTTACGACCTTTGGTCGAGGCTAACAGCGTTGATGATATGATTTGTTTAGTTTTGAGAGAGCAAACTCTCATATATAAAATAGCAAGTTCTTTTTTTCTGTTGTATGGGCCTATAGCTCAGCTGGTTAGAGCGCACGCCTGATAAGCGTGAGGTCGATGGTTCGAGTCCATTTAGGCCCACCATACAAATTTAACGGGGCCTTAGCTCAGCTGGGAGAGCGCCTGCCTTGCACGCAGGAGGTCAGCGGTTCGATCCCGCTAGGCTCCACCAAAAATTGTTCCTTGAAAACTAGATAATGATATATGAAGAAAACCAAGGAAAGTGGAGGCGACTGTTCAACTTCGACAGACGTTGGAGAGCCGGCTTGACAAATCCTGCTTTTGGATTTGACTAGACGGATCGAAACGGCCGAGAAGTTAGGAGCCGAAACTGGACAAAGAAATACCGAGTAATCGCCATTTTAGTTTTCTCTCTAATTTATTAGAGAAACTTTTTAACCGTAGGTTAAGTTAGAAAGGGCGCACGGTGGATGCCTTGGCACTAGGAGCCGATGAAGGACGGGACTAACACCGATATGCTTCGGGGAGCTGTAAGTAAGCTTTGATCCGGAGATTTCCGAATGGGGAAACCCTCTATCCGTAATGGGATAGAATCTTTACCTGAATACATAGGGTATTGAAGGCAGACCCGGGGAACTGAAACATCTAAGTACCCGGAGGAAGAGAAAGCAAACGCGATTCCCTAAGTAGCGGCGAGCGAAACGGGATTAGCCCAAACCAAGAGGCTTGCCTCTTGGGGTTGTAGGACACTCTATACGGAGTTACAAAGGAATGAAGTAGACGAATCGATCTGGAAAGGTCAGTCATAGAAGGTAACAACCCTGTAGTTGAAACTTCGTTCCCTCTTGAGTGGATCCTGAGTACGGCGGAACACGTGAAATTCCGTCGGAAGCAGGGAGGACCATCTCCCAAGGCTAAATACTACCTAGTGACCGATAGTGAACCAGTACCGTGAGGGAAAGGTGAAAAGCACCCCGGAAGGGGAGTGAAAGAGATCCTGAAACCGTGTGCCTACAAGTAGTTAGAGCCCGTTAATGGGTGATAGCGTGCCTTTTGTAGAATGAACCGGCGAGTTACGATTACATGCGAGGTTAAGTTGATAAGACGGAGCCGTAGCGAAAGCGAGTCTGAATAGGGCGCTTTAGTATGTGGTCGTAGACCCGAAACCAGGTGATCTACCCATGTCCAGGGTGAAGTCCAGGTAACACTGGATGGAGGCCCGAACCCACGCACGTTGAAAAGTGCGGGGATGAGGTGTGGGTAGCGGAGAAATTCCAATCGAACTTGGAGATAGCTGGTTCTCTCCGAAATAGCTTTAGGGCTAGCCTCATGTAGTAAGAGTCTTGGAGGTAGAGCACTGTTTGGACTAGGGGCCCTCATCGGGTTACCGAATTCAGACAAACTCCGAATGCCAAAGACTTATCCATGGGAGTCAGACTGCGAGTGATAAGATCCGTAGTCGAAAGGGAAACAGCCCAGACCACCAGCTAAGGTCCCAAAGTATACGTTAAGTGGCAAAGGATGTGGAGTTGCTTAGACAACCAGGATGTTGGCTTAGAAGCAGCCACCATTTAAAGAGTGCGTAATAGCTCACTGGTCGAGTGACTCCGCGCCGAAAATGTAACGGGGCTAAACGTATCACCGAAGCTGTGGATTGACATCTTAGATGTCAGTGGTAGGAGAGCGTTCTAAGGGCGTTGAAGCTAGACCGTAAGGACTGGTGGAGCGCTTAGAAGTGAGAATGCCGGTATGAGTAGCGAAAGATGGGTGAGAATCCCATCCACCGAATGCCTAAGGTTTCCTGAGGAAGGCTCGTCCGCTCAGGGTTAGTCGGGACCTAAGCCGAGGCCGAAAGGCGTAGGCGATGGACAACAGGTTGATATTCCTGTACCACCAAATTACCGTTTGAGTGATGGGGGGACGCAGGAGGATAGGGTAAGCGCGCTGTTGGATATGCGCGTCCAAGCAGTTAGGCTGCAAGTGAGGCAAATCCCACTTGCATAAGGCTGAGCTGTGATGGCGAGGGAAATATAGTACCGAAGTTCCTGATTCCACACTGCCAAGAAAAGCCTCTAGCGAGGTAACAGGTGCCCGTACCGCAAACCGACACAGGTAGGCGAGGAGAGAATCCTAAGGTGAGCGAGAGAACTCTCGTTAAGGAACTCGGCAAAATGACCCCGTAACTTCGGGAGAAGGGGTGCTCTTCAGGGTGAATAGCCTAGAAGAGCCGCAGTGAATAGGCCCAGGCGACTGTTTAGCAAAAACACAGGTCTCTGCGAAGCCGCAAGGCGAAGTATAGGGGCTGACGCCTGCCCGGTGCTGGAAGGTTAAGAGGAGGGGTTAGCTTACGCGAAGCTCTGAATCGAAGCCCCAGTAAACGGCGGCCGTAACTATAACGGTCCTAAGGTAGCGAAATTCCTTGTCGGGTAAGTTCCGACCCGCACGAAAGGCGTAACGATCTGGGCACTGTCTCAACGAGAGACTCGGTGAAATTATAGTACCTGTGAAGATGCAGGTTACCCGCGACAGGACGGAAAGACCCCGTGGAGCTTTACTGTAGCCTGATATTGAATTTTGGTACAGCTTGTACAGGATAGGTAGGAGCCTGAGAAGCCGGAGCGCTAGCTTCGGTGGAGGCGTCGGTGGGATACTACTCTGGCTGTATTGAAATTCTAACCCTCACCCCTGATCGGGGTGGGAGACAGTGTCAGGTGGGCAGTTTGACTGGGGCGGTCGCCTCCTAAAAAGTAACGGAGGCGCCCAAAGGTTCCCTCAGAATGGTTGGAAATCATTCGTAGAGTGTAAAGGCACAAGGGAGCTTGACTGCGAGACCTACAAGTCGAGCAGGGACGAAAGTCGGGCTTAGTGATCCGGTGGTTCCGCATGGAAGGGCCATCGCTCAACGGATAAAAGCTACCCCGGGGATAACAGGCTTATCTCCCCCAAGAGTCCACATCGACGGGGAGGTTTGGCACCTCGATGTCGGCTCATCGCATCCTGGGGCTGTAGTCGGTCCCAAGGGTTGGGCTGTTCGCCCATTAAAGCGGTACGCGAGCTGGGTTCAGAACGTCGTGAGACAGTTCGGTCCCTATCCGTCGTGGGCGTAGGAAATTTGAGAGGAGCTGTCCTTAGTACGAGAGGACCGGGATGGACGCACCGCTGGTGTACCAGTTGTCTTGCCAAAGGCATCGCTGGGTAGCTATGTGCGGAAGGGATAAGTGCTGAAAGCATCTAAGCATGAAGCCCCCCTCAAGATGAGATTTCCCATAGCGCAAGCTAGTAAGATCCCTGAAAGATGATCAGGTTGATAGGTCAGAGGTGGAAGCACGGTGACGTGTGGAGCTGACTGATACTAATCGATCGAGGACTTAACCAAATTTAAGATGAAACGTATTTCTTCTTCTTCTTCATTCATTATCTAGTTTTGAAGGAATGATTCCTTCAAGTGAATACTGGTCTAGTGGCGATAGCGAAAAGGTCACACCCGTTCCCATACCGAACACGGAAGTTAAGCTTTTCAGCGCCGATGGTAGTTGAGGGTTTCCCTCTGTGAGAGTAGGACGTCGCTAGGCAAAGAAAAAAGCACCTGTGTGGGTGCTTTTTTTGTTATATTTATAAATATATCGATAAAAAAGCACCTATTAAGGTACTTTCCACTGGCTCATATATTAGGAGAAAATTTCTGGCTTATTAATTTTTCTAAGTTTTGAAATAAAATATTTATATTTTGGGTCTGTTGTTGGTGTAGCCACTAAACTTCGTTCACAATCGACGCAAATAAATGAAGTGTATAGATGTATTCCTTTCGGTTTGGACTGCTCGCAAACAACACAAATTTCCCCTAGCTGTTTTGTAGCTATAATTGGTTCCAAAATAACTCCACCTCCATACACCTATTGTTACCAGGATACGTTATTTGTATACAATTTTTCGAATAATCTTTACGATAGATTGCTTGAATACTATTTTATGTATGATAAGTAAATCGTTGTATGTCTACATGGGTACTTTTAAAAAAATAAATAAGAATTAAAAGGACTAGTTTGTTAAAATAGACGAGTATGATACTTGAAAAAGATAAGAAGGATGTCATGTGAATCAAAAACACACCCCATTATATGATGCATTAATCAAACATAAAAATAAAAAAGCGATTTCTTTTCATGTTCCAGGGCATAAAAATGGAGAGGTATTTTTAAAAGAAGCTCATCCGGTATTCCAAAACATTTTGAATGTAGATGTAACCGAACTATCAGGTTTGGACGATTTGCATTCTCCTACTGAGGCGATTCTTGAAGCAGAAACTTTGTTAGCTAATTATTATGAGGTGAAAAAAAGTTTCTTTCTTATAAATGGTTCAACTGTTGGAAATTTGGCTATGATCCTTTCTGCTGTAAGTGAAGGGGATGAAGTTCTTGTTCAAAGGAATTGTCATAAATCAATCATGAACGGACTGAGCTTGGCTAATGTGAAACCAATATTTATAGCACCGGAGTTTGACACAGAATGGCAAGTAGCCGGAGGACTAACATTAAATAGTATTAAAGAGGCAGTAAGGGACTATCCTCAGGTTAAAGCACTAATTGTTACATATCCAAACTATTATGGAATGGTAACAAACTTAAAGGAGATTATTAATTTTTGCCATGAACGTAACATTATTGTTTTAGTGGATGAAGCACATGGTGCACATTTTAAAAGAAGCAAGGGGCTTCCAATGAGTGCTACAGAACTAGGAGCGGATGTGGTCGTACAATCTGCACACAAGACATTGCCAGCAATGACCATGGGATCCTACTTGCATTACAATAGTGAAAGGGTTGATTTAGAAAGGGTAAAGGCGTTTCTCCGTATGTTACAATCTAGTAGTCCATCTTATCCAATTATGGCTTCTCTTGACCTTGCTAGAAAGTATATTGCAACATATGAGGAAGAAGACTTACAATATACTCTTCAAATGATTTCTCAGTTTAGAGACAAATTGAATCGGATTTCATCCATTAAGCTACTCTCGTATAAAGGTGAAGGAGATCCTTTAAAAATAACTATACAATCAAGAACAGCATTAACTGGTTTTGCGCTTCAGTCAAAATTAGAGGAGTATGGAATCTTTACAGAGCTAGCAGATGAGCATAATGTACTTTTTATTTTCCCACTCTTAAAAAGAGGAGATCTCTATCCTATAGAGGATGTATGGAGTGCGATAGTAAAAGGAATTGGAGGAGAAGAAACCTCTGAAAGAAACTTCTGGGAGTTAAATAAAGGAACTTCTATTTCAACTTTACAAATGTCATATAAGGAACAGCAAAAAAAGAAAGTAGAAATTATTCCTTTGTCAGAGGCAAATGGACGAGTATGTGCAGAGAGTATTATTCCTTATCCCCCTGGCATTCCGTTATTATTACCGGGGGAATTAATAAAAAGTGAAGATATTAAGCAGATTCACAACTTATTAGAGGCTGGATCGAGATTCCAAGGCGGAGAAAATATAAAGCAGCACAACTTAAAAGTATTTCATCATTAGAAACAAGTGAATTAGTTGGAGGGTATTATGAGTAAGGGTTTATTTATTACAATAGAGGGTCCAGAAGGTGCTGGGAAAACAACCATTATTGGAATGCTAGCAACAGCACTAATGGAACGAGGGATGAAGGTTATCGTAACAAGAGAACCAGGTGGCATTCCGATTGCTGAACAAATTCGGGAAGTAATTTTGAATAAAGAAAACACAGCCATGGATGCTAGAACAGAAGCATTACTATATGCAGCAGCAAGACGTCAGCATTTAGTTGAAAAGGTATTACCGCATCTACAAGAAGGTTCTATTGTTTTATGTGATCGATTTATTGATAGTTCATTAGCATATCAAGGCTATGCAAGGGGACTGGGGATTGATGAAGTGTATAGCATTAATCACTTTGCCATTGAAGGCAAGATGCCAGATACTACTTTTTATTTTGATATTGATCCTAAAATTGGTTTGGATCGAATCGGTCAGCATAAAGGAAGAGAAGTAAACAGACTTGATTTGGAAGAACTTCATTTTCACGAAAAAGTGAGAGAAGGATATCATCTCCTCTTAGAGCGGTTTAAGGATAGAATTATAATGATTGATGCATCACAGTCTGTAGAACATGTTTTTCAGCAGGCTCTAAATAACTTATTAAAAGCGTTAAATAAACAATAAGAGGGAAAGTGTCTTACAAGTTAAGGCACTTTATTTTTTTAAAAGATAAGAAAGTATAAAATTTTCGATTTTGTGAATTGTCTAGCTCCAGCGCCCTAGCGCCTAGTGTCCTTCGCTCTCCGCCCTACGATAAGTCAAGCACGAATGCGCCTCTGGCTCTTCGTGTTTCCTTTATCTCAGTTGGAGCGCTCCAGGCCTGTCGTGCGCTGACCAGGGCGCTTGCGCTTTTCTTTCAAACAATCCTTGAATTTCCTATTTTAGTTTATAGGTTAGAGCATGGTACAACGCTAATTACCTGTTATAATAAAGGTAATAATTCAGAATATATTATACCGCTAAGGGGTGGATGATATGAAATTAATTTTAGCAGTCGTTCAGGACCAAGATAGTAATCGGTTATCCAATGCTTTAGTTGATAATAATTTTCGTGCAACAAAACTTGCTACTACAGGAGGATTCTTGAAATCGGGGAATACTACCTTTATGATTGGAACGGAAGATATACGTGTAGAGAAAGCCTTGCAGATTATAAAGGATAATTGTAAATCAAGAGACCAGATGGTGGCTCCTGTTTCTCCAATGGGAGGGAATGCTGATTCCTATGTTCCATTTCCAGTGGAGGTAGAAGTAGGAGGAGCTACAGTTTTTGTTTTACCTGTTGAGCAGTTCCATCACTTTTAATAGCGAGGTCACCTATGAAGATAAATCAGGATATTCGTTTAAATACAGATAAAATTCGATCCGAACAAAAGGCAGTAACGAACAGTAGTTTAAAATTTAATGAACTCGTTCAAAAACAGGATCAAAAAATGCAAATCGGCCAACTTCAAAATCTCCTAAAGGATATTGAAAGTGCGGGTGAAAGGTTATCGAGGTCAAGAACATTCAAAGACCTTTCAAAGTATAAGACATTAGTCAAAAGGTTTGTGAAGGAAGCAGTTGATTTTGGCATGGACTTAAAGCAGTCACATAGCTGGAATCAGTACGGACAAGGAAGATCGTTAAAAATTGTTGAGACGATTGATGAAAAGTTAGTGGAGTTAACCGAGGGAGTACTTGAAAAGGAAGGAAACTCTATTAATTTGCTCGGTAAAATTGGTGAAATAAAAGGTCTTTTAATTAATTTATATACGTAAGTGAGTGAGACGATGCTTAAAACTTGGGATGAGATGGATCAAGTGCAGCCGATGGTTGGGAAGCTATTAAAAAACAGTATACAAAAGGATAGGTTAGCTCATGCCTACCTGTTCGAAGGTATGAGAGGAATCGGAAAAAAAGAAGCTAGTTACTTATTAGCTAAAAGCCTTTTCTGCTCTAATCCTATCGACATCTATATCCCATGTGATTCATGTAGCAATTGTAAAAGGATTACAAGTGGGAATCACCCTGATCTCCATTTGTTAGAGCCAGATGGCCTTTCGATAAAGAAAAAGCAAATTCAAGATTTACAAGAGGAATTCTCCAAAACCGGTGTGGAATCAAAGAAAAAAATGTACATTATTGTGCATGCGGATAGAATGACAGGGAATGCAGCCAATAGTTTACTAAAGTTTCTAGAAGAGCCGCATTCAGAGACAACGGCTATTTTATTAACCGAGGGGGCTCAGCAAATTCTCCCTACTATTTTGTCCCGCTGTCAGATCATTAAATTCCAGCCTTTCTCTCCTGCTATATTAATAAAAAAATTGGATGAACATGGGGTAGAAAGGACAAAAGCTCCTATAATTGCCCAACTTACCAATAATTTAGATGAGGCTTTGGAGCTAAGTCATAACGATTGGTTTGCACAAGCTCAAAAAATAGTGTTAAAATTATATGAAGTGCTAAAAAAGAACCCTCTCGAAGCTTTGGTGATGCTTCAAGAGGAATGGTTTTTACACTTTAAAGAAAAAGAACAGTTTGATCAAGGTTTAGACTTACTTCTTCTATTATATAAAGATTTACTATATTTACAGCTTGAGAAATCAAGCCAAGTCGTTTATGTCAGTGAAATGACTCGTCTGCAGCAATATGCACTTCATGCATCGGGAAGGCAAGTTGCAGATGGATTGTCTTATATATTGGAGGCAAAAAGAAAGCTGCAAGCCAATATGAATCCCCAGCTCCTAATGGAAGAGCTGGTGTTACGATTGCAGGAGGGATCTTCATTTGTATAATGTAGTTGGAGTACGCTTTAAAAAAGCGGGTAAAATATATTATTTTGATCCCGGAGATCTCTCAATTCAAAAGGATGAATTTGTTATTGTTGAAACAGTAAGAGGAGTCGAGTATGGCAAGGTGGTTATTGCTCCGAAACAGGTTGATGAGCATGATGTTGTACTTCCTCTTAAGAAAGTCCTTAGAATTGCGGATCAAAAGGATCGTTTAATTGTTGAAGAAAATCGTTTTGCGGCAAAGGAAGCATACGATGTTTGCTGTGAAAAAGTATCTACACATCAACTAGATATGAAACTAGTGGATGTTGAATATACATTTGACCGAAATAAAGTGATTTTTTACTTTACAGCTGATGGCCGGGTTGACTTCCGTGAGCTTGTAAAAGATTTAGCGGCTATATTCCGTACAAGAATTGAACTTCGCCAAATTGGTGTAAGAGATGAAGCAAAAATGCTTGGTGGTATTGGTCCATGTGGTAGAATGCTATGCTGTTCGAGCTTTCTAGGTGATTTTGATCCTGTATCTATAAAAATGGCAAAAGATCAAAATCTCTCATTAAACCCTACAAAAATTTCAGGGTTATGCGGGCGTCTTATGTGTTGTTTAAAATACGAAAATGATGAATATGAGTCAGCAAAAGAGCTACTACCTGATCTAGGTCAAGTAATCTCCACACCACAAGGTCCTGGTCGAGTAGTGGGGTTAAATATACTGGAAAGAGTACTCCAGGTTGAACTGGCTGATCATGAGCGTGTCCTCGAATATACTCTCGATGAAATATTAAAGGAAGGCGCTGTATAGATTCAATCCACAGATTAATGAGGTGGAAGGCGTGAATAAAAAAGAAATTTTTGATTCAGTAAGCAATATGGAAGCACAAATTGGGCATCTATATAAGCAATTAGGTGAGTTAAAGAAACATTTAGCTGAAACGCTTGAAGAAAATAACTCCTTAAAGTTAGAGAATGAGCACTTAAGGAAACACCTTGATCGAACATCCATCGAGAGGCAACAGCAACCAAAAGTAAGTAAAAGCAAAAAAGGTAAAAAAGCAGAGGAGACTCAGAACGAAAAAATTGTTGATATAGGTGAAGGATATGACAACCTTGCTCGCCTTTATCAAGAAGGATTTCATATCTGTAATCTCCACTTTGGAAGTCCTAGAAAGGATGACTGTTTGTTCTGCTTGTCCTTTTTAAATAAAAAATAAGTGGGTCTCCTTTGACAAGGGGGCCTTTTTTTCGGAGAATAAAGGAATTGAGGTAGGAGGACAACACGATATGTTAAAAGGCGACGAACGTTTGGATTATTTATTAGCTGAGGACCTTCGGATTATCCAAAGTCCAACAGTTTTTTCATTCTCTCTAGATGCTGTATTATTAGCCCGATTCGCTTATATGCCTATCCAAAAAGGAAATGTCATTGATTTATGTAGTGGAAATGGAGTGATTCCCCTTTTCTTAAGCACACGAACAAAGGGGAAAATAATAGGAGTAGAAATACAGGAACGTCTGTATGATATGGCGATAAGAAGTGTCCAATACAATCACCTTGATCAACAAATTGAAATGATTCATGGAGATATTAAGGACATGCCAAAGCGCCTTGGCCATGGGAAATTTGATGCGGTTACATGCAATCCTCCTTACTTTTTAACTGATGGAAAAGAAGAGAGAAATGAGAATGAGCATTTAGCGATTGCCAGACACGAAATTCTATGTACTTTAGAAGATGCCATTTCCGTATCTAGTCAGCTTGTTCGACAAGGTGGAAAGGTCGCATTTGTACATCGTCCAGGACGCTTGTTAGATATCTTGACTTTAATGAGGCAATATCGTTTGGAACCCAAGCGAATACAATTGGTTTATCCAAAGGTTGGAAAAGAAGCCAATATATTATTAGTAGAGGCAATCAAGGACGGCAGCCCAGATTTAAAAGTACTTTCGCCCATGTTTGTCTATAATGATAATAACGAATATACCGAGGAAGTTAAAGCAATATTGTATGGAGAAAATGAAGGAAAAACGGAAGTGGGTGGTCTACATGTGGGAACAAAAAAGCTTTGAAAATGAGAAGAATAAAGGGATTCTATATTTAGTTCCAACTCCAATTGGAAATTTAGAGGATATGAGTTTTAGGGCCGTTCGGATTATGAAAGAAGCAGATTTCATAGCAGCTGAAGACACTCGAAATACAAAAAAGCTATGTAATCACTTTGAAATTGACACACCGATTGTTAGTTACCATGAGCACAACCGGATGGTAAGTGGAGCAAAATTAATCGAAAAGCTAAAGGGAGGTGCAAAGATTGCTCTTGTCAGTGATGCAGGAATGCCAACGATCTCAGATCCTGGTTATGAACTGGTAGTGGAAGCAACACAAGACAGGATAGCAGTTGTCCCTTTACCAGGAGCTAATGCGGCACTAACTTCGCTTATTGCATCAGGCATACAAACACAGCCCTTTTACTTTTATGGATTTTTATCACGACAGAAAAAGGATAGAAAAAAAGAGCTGGAATTACTAAAAAATCAAAAAGCGACAATGATCTTTTATGAGTCACCACATCGGTTGAGAGAAACACTTCAGCAAATCGAGGAGGTTTTAGGAAACCGACAGATGACCTTATGTAGAGAATTAACAAAAAAATTCGAGGAGTTCATTAGAGGGACTACCTCTGAATTGGTGGAATGGTCCATTCAAGGAGAAGTACGTGGAGAATTTTGTATAATAATAGAAGGAAATAAGGAAGAAGCAGTGGAAGAAGAAAGCTGGTGGGAGAGTTTATCTATTCCCGAGCATGTGGAGCATTATATTACTGTTAAAGGACAATCATCTAAGGAAGCCATAAAGGAAGTTGCAAAGGATCGAAATTTACAAAAGCGTGAAGTGTATCAGTCTTATCATATTCAGGAATAAAAAAAGCTTCTCTTTATCTGAGAAGCTTTTTGTTGAAATTATTTAGATACTTGAAAGTTGTTTTGGATCTCTTGAAGTAGTTGTTCTGCACCTTCACGGCTAAGAATTAACTTTCCGCCTGCTAGTGTGATATTATCATCAGAAACTTCACCAGTTACTTGGCAAGTCATATTTGGTTTGTACTTTTTAAGGATGATACGCTCATCGTCAACGTAAATTTCTAACGCATCCTTTTCTGCAATTCCAAGTGTACGTCTTAGTTCAATAGGAATAACTACACGACCAAGCTCATCAACTTTACGAACAATACCAGTAGATTTCATAATATTTTAGCTCCTCTCAAATCTCCATTTTATTTATTTTTTTCTATCTCTTATTCGCCATTATTCGACAAATTTCTTTTATGTTTTTATAATACCAGCCATTCCCAAAAACGTCAATAACTTTATATCTGATTAAATTAGAAAATATTAGAAGTTAAAAAACGTTGGTATATCAACGTTTTTTAGGAGTGTTAGGATATGTTTCATGTTTTTTATATAAAAAAATGAAAAAACGTATGTCGACAAATTGTCATAATCTAATACATCATTCGACAAGAACCAACAAACGTTATTTCTTGAAGGTAGGTATAAACGATAGGAGGAAGTGGAAAAGGCTATATAGTTGATTATATTGCACATTTCTTCATAATTAGGTATATTTTGATGAGATAAGAGGTTATGCTGACGAGTATAAGAGGTGACTCGATTCAGAATGATAATCGGATGAGGAGTGAGTGATTTGGGTGAGAAAAGAAAGACATTTTATTTAACAACACCAATTTATTATCCTAGTGGAAACTTACATATTGGACATGCATATACAACAGTAGCTGGAGATGCGATGGCTCGTTATAAGAGGTTACGTGGGTTTGATGTCATGTATTTAACGGGTACGGATGAACATGGTCAGAAAATTCAACGCAAGGCTGAGGAAACAGGAATTACTCCTCAAGCATACGTTGACGATATTGTAGCTGGAATTCAGGAACTCTGGAAGAAGCTTGACATTTCGTATGATGATTTTATTCGGACGACACAAGACAGACATAAAACAGTGGTTGAGAAAATATTTTCTCAGCTTCTTGAGCAAGGTGATATTTATCTTGATCAATACGAAGGAATGTACTGTACTCCCTGTGAATCTTTCTTTACTGAAAGACAATTAAATGAAGGAAATTGCCCTGACTGTGGTAGACCTGTAGAAAAGGTGAAAGAAGAATCTTACTTCTTTAAAGTAAGTAAGTATGCTGATCGTTTATTGCAATACTATGAAGAAAACCCTGGATTTATCCAACCTGAGTCCCGTAAAAATGAGATGATTAATAACTTTATTAAACCAGGATTAGAGGATCTTGCTGTATCGAGAACGACGTTTGATTGGGGTGTTAAGGTACCAGGTAATCCTAAACATGTTATTTATGTTTGGATTGATGCTTTGTCAAATTATATTACTGCTTTAGGCTACGGCACCGAGGATGCTTCTAAATATGAAACCTATTGGCCAGCGGACGTACATTTAGTTGGTAAGGAGATCGTTCGTTTCCATACTATCTATTGGCCAATTATGCTCATGGCACTAGACCTTCCACTCCCTAAAAAAGTGTTCGCTCACGGTTGGCTTCTCATGAAAGATGGAAAAATGTCTAAGTCTAAAGGGAATGTGGTAGATCCAGTAACATTAATTGATCGTTATGGACTTGATTCCCTACGTTACTACTTATTAAGAGAAGTTCCATTTGGAGCAGATGGAGTCTTTACACCTGAAGGGTTTGTTGAAAGAATTAACTTTGATTTAGCGAATGATTTAGGAAACCTATTGAATCGTACAGTTGCTATGATCAATAAGTATTTTGATGGAACGATTCCGATGTACCAAGGTTCAAAGAGAGAATACGAGGTACAGCTTCTCCAAGTAAATGAGGAAACTGTGAAAAAGTATGAAGAAGCAATGGAGAAGATGGAGTTTTCTGTTGCTCTTACAGCACTTTGGCAGTTAGTTAGCCGAACAAATAAATTTATTGATGAAACATCACCTTGGGCTTTAGCAAAAGACGAGGAGAAAAATGATGAATTAGCAAGTGTTATGGTTCATTTAGCTGAAACACTTCGACGAGTGGCTATTTTGCTTCAACCATTCCTAACAAAGACACCAAAAGAAATATTTAAACAGCTTTCTATTGTAGATAGTAGTCTTCAGTCCTGGGAAAGTCTCGGGAAATTTGGGATGATTCCAGAAGGTACAAAGGTGGAGAAAGGTGAACCTATTTTCCCAAGACTTGATATCCAAGAAGAGGTGTCTTTTATTAAAGAAAAAATGCAATCGACTGCGAAGCCTGCTGTAGAAGAACCAAAAACAGAAGAAATTCCAGAGGTTGAGGAAATCACGATTGATGACTTTATGAAGGTTGACTTGCGAGTAGCACAAGTAGTAGAAGCAGAGCCAATTAAAAAGGCAGATAAGCTGTTAAAGCTACAGTTAGATCTCGGATTTGAGCGTAGACAGGTGGTTTCAGGAATTGCTCAATTTTATAAACCAGAAGAGTTAGTTGGACAAAGAGTCATTTGTGTGACTAATTTAAAGCCGGTGAAATTACGTGGTGAATTATCTCAAGGAATGATTCTTGCAGGTCAAAAGGATGGAATCATGTCGTTAGCCACAGTAAGTGACTCTCTTCCGCTAGGAGCGAAAGTGAAATAAGGAATAAAGTCTTACTAAGATAAAACATAGAAATGTTTCACGTGTAACATTACACATGGCTCATTCCTATGTTTTTCTTATCTTTCTGTTTAAATAAGCGAATTAGTGAAAGGATTAAGAGATTTAATAGTTGAGAAACAAATAATATATATGTAACAGAAATATAATATTGGAGGAAATAAATGTTATTTGATACACATGTACATTTAAACGCAGAACAATTTTCAGAGGATTTAAATGAGGTAATTGACCGAGCTAGGATGGAAGGTGTCCAATACATGGTGGTTGTAGGATTCGATCGACCTACCATTTTAAAAGCAATGGAATTAATTGAAGAATACGATTTTATCTATGCAAGTATTGGATGGCATCCTGTTGATGCGATTGATATGCGTGATGAAGACTTGGAGTGGATCGAAGAGCTTGCGAAACATCCTAAAGTGGTAGCTATCGGTGAAATGGGACTTGATTATTATTGGGATAAGTCACCAAAAGACGTACAACAAGAAGTCTTTAGAAAACAAATACAGTTAGCCAAAAAAGTGAAACTACCTATTGTAATTCATAACCGAGAGGCAACAGCGGATATTGTAACAATCTTAAAAGAAGAAAACGCCGCTGAGGTTGGGGGCATTATGCATTGTTTTAGTGGAAGTGTGGAGGTCGCGAAGGATTGCGTGGAAATGAACTTCTATATATCCCTTGGTGGACCGGTTACATTTAAAAATGCAAAAAAGCCGAAAGAAGTGGCACAGGAGATTCCATTAAATAAGCTTTTAATCGAAACAGATTGCCCCTATCTTGCCCCACATCCATATAGAGGCAAAAGAAATGAACCGAGTTATGTGAAGTTAGTGGCAGAGCAAATTGCTGAACTAAAGGGACTTAGTTACGAAGAAGTTTCACAGACAACAACGGAAAATGCAAAAATATTATTCGGCATAAAATGATAAGGAAACCTGTCGAATAAAATAAAAGCTTGTCCAAATCTTTTCTTTTTCTAAAAAGTTCTACACGTCTCCTTTCTCTCATAGGATAACCGTGTCGACAACTCTCTCTTTCTTTTTTGAAATCTATTAGTCATAATAGTGAGTACGTTCAGAGGAAAATCCTGAGGGTTGACAGGCAACAAGATACTTTATATAATCACTCCATGAGAAAAGGAGGCGTTTTTCATCGTGATTCAAAGCATGAAAAACCTGTTTTCCAGGTCTTTGAGGACAAAGAAGTGGGCCGTTATCTCTGCTAGTTTCATAGTTTTTACAACAGCAACAGGGTTTACAGTTTATGAAACAACAAAAGAAACTGTTACCATGACAGTAGACGGCAAAGAACGTATCATCAAGACACATGCAGCCACAATTGAAGGTATTTTCGACGAACTTGACATTGCTCTTCGTTCAGAAGACTATGTGTTTCCCTCGGAAAACACAAAGGTCAAAGACAACTTAGAAGTTGTTTATAAACCTGCGAAACAGGTTCAAATGGTTAAAGACACAGAGGAAAAAGCAGTTTGGTCTACAGCAGATACTGTAGAGGAATTTCTTAAGGAACAAGAAATTATACTTACTGAGCACGATAAGGTTACACCTGATTTAGACACTGCAATCAAGAAGGATATGAACATTGAAGTAAACATTGCGTTTCCATTCAAGTTAAATAACGGTGGTACAGAAGAAGAAGCATGGACTACTACTTCGACTACGGTCGCTGACTTTTTACTACAACAAGGAATCACTCTAGGAGAACTAGACCGTGTAGAGCCTGAAAAAGACTCAGTTATTCAGAAAGATGCTGTTGTTAGCATCGTCAAGGTTGAAAAAGTCACCGATGTAGTGGAAGAACCGATTCATTTTGCAGTTGTTACAAAGAATGATAGTAATCTATCTAAAGGCACAGAAAAGGTAGTAACTCCGGGTCAAGAAGGATTGAAGACAAAGGAGTATGAGGTGGTATTAGAGAATGGCAAGGAAGTCTCTAGAACACTTCTAAAAGAAACACAGGTTAAAGAGAAGCAGGATAAAGTTGTGGCGGTGGGGACAAAGGTAAGCACGCAAACCGTGTCACGTGGCAATGATAGCGTTAGCAAAGAGTTTTTTGTCTCATCAACTGCTTATACCGCAAGTTGCAATGGCTGCTCTGGCATTACGGCAACGGGATTGAACCTTCATGCTAATCCAGGTGCGAAAGTGATTGCCGTAGACCCAAGTGTTATTCCACTCGGAACAAAGGTATATGTCGAAGGCTATGGCTATGCAGTTGCAGCTGATAAAGGGTCAGCCATTAAAGGGAATAAAATCGATGTGTTTTTTGCGTCTCAGGCCGATGCATATCGTTGGGGTCGTAAAACCGTTAAAATCAAAATTCTTAACTAATTCATTTATGCAGGGGGGCTGCCCTCTGCTTTTTTGTGTTTTTGTCCGTTTTTCATTACAATTGGTTTATACTATATAGACGAATTAAGTAGCTAGAATGTTTCATTTTTATTTCAATTATTTTAGTTTTTTTTCAGAAAGACTGTTTATTTAATGGTATGTGTATTGGGAGGCGTTTATGAAGATACAGGAAATTATCGTTGTGGAGGGTAAAGACGATACTACAGCCATTCGAAGGGCTGTAGATGCTGATACAATTGAAACAAATGGTTCGGCGTTAAATGAGGATACAATCAATAGGATAAGAAGGGCCCAGCAGACGAGGGGAGTTATTGTTTTTACTGATCCAGACTATCCTGGTCAAAAAATAAGACAAACGATTGCTGAGCATGTACCAAATTGCAAGCATGCCTTTATTCCAAAGGAGAATGCACTACATAAAAGAGGGAAGGGTGTTGGTGTCGAACATGCTTCAGTGGAAGAGATTCAGAAGGCTCTTCGACATGCTCACCTTATGAAAGAAGAAGTAGAAGTACAGATAACTCAAGAGGATTTGTTAACAGCAGGTTTAATCGGTGGCCCAAAGGCCAAGGAAAGACGAGAGAAGCTCGGTAAACTCCTTTCGATTGGATATACAAATGGAAAGCAGCTTTATAAGCGACTGCTGATGTTTCAAATAAGTAAAACAGAGTTCTCAAGAGCACTAGCCGTTATTTTTCAGGAGGAAACAGATGAATAAAGATATAGCTACCCCTGTAAGAACACAGGAAATACTAAAGAAGTTTGGTTTTTCTTTCAAAAAAAGCTTAGGTCAAAACTTCTTGATTGATACCAATATTTTAAAAAGAATTGTAGATCATGCTAACTTAACTGAAAAGTCCGGAGCCATTGAAATTGGTCCAGGAATTGGGGCGTTAACAGAGCAATTGGCAAGAAATAGTGAAAAGGTGGTTGCGTTTGAAATTGACCAGCGATTGCTACCGATTCTAAAAGAGACCCTAGCTCCCTATCCAAACACAACGATTATTCATGAAGATGTATTAAAAGCAAATGTAAAAGAAGTAATCGGGGAACAGTTCACAGGCATAGAAGACATCATGGTTGTGGCCAATCTACCATACTACGTAACCACTCCGATTATTATGAAGTTATTAGAGGAGAAACTCCCAATTAGGGGGATTGTCTGTATGCTTCAGAAAGAAGTAGCCGATCGTATCGCTGCGAAACCTGGTGGAAAGGAATATGGTTCCCTCTCGATTGCTGTCCAATATTATACGGAAGCGGAGACTGTTATGGTTGTTCCGAAAACCGTCTTCATGCCTCAACCCAATGTTGATTCTGCAGTTATTCGATTAACAGTTAGGGAAGAGCCTGCGGTTAAAGTTCGAAATGAAAACTTTTTCTTTCAAGTAACAAGAGCAAGCTTTGCTCAGCGTCGAAAAACGATTTTAAACAACTTAACAAGCCAATTACCCGACGGAAAGATAAAAAAGGACAAGATATTGCAGGCGCTTGAAAAAGCTGAAATTGAGCCTTCTAGAAGAGGGGAGACATTGTCGATTGCTGAGTTTGCTCAACTTAGTGATGCTTTGATCGACCATTTTGCGTAAAAGACCCCATCTGAGGGTCTTTTTTCCTTTTATAAATTGGAGCTCACAACATATATCACGACTTAATACCTCCGTGCATAGGATAATTAAGAATTATTCTATTTGAATGCTCTGGTTTTTTGGGCTAATTGGAGTGACTACATTGACGATCAACCTTTTGGATGTCGTTGGGAGAGTTTCGTATAATTGTGATATTATCTTTCGGGTTATAGATATACGAGAAGAAAAAGGAAAGAAGCTAGCTGTATTATATGGGGAGGATATTCGAATAATTGCAGATGCACCCTATGAAGATTTGGTCGTAATTGATCAAAATACCCGATCTAAAGTAGCATCGGAGTATCAATCACTCGAGGAACAATCTTACCAGCTTTTTCGGCAGGATGTGGACCTGTTGCAGTTCAAACAGGAGTTTGAGGCAACTGAAGGTTACAGTAAGCCGTTTAACTATTTTCAAGTGCCAGGAAAAGTATTACATCTTGATGGTGATCCTTCTTACTTGCAAAAGTGTTTAACTTTGTATGAAAAAATAGGAGTACCTGTAACAGGAATACATGTAAACGAAAAAGAAATGCCTAATAAAATAGGGTCTTTGATTGATTATTATCGCCCAGATATCCTCGTTATAACAGGACATGATGCATATTCAAAGGCCAAGGGGAAACTTACGGATATCAATGCATATCGGCATTCAAAGCACTTTGTTCAAACGGTAAGAGAGGCTAGAAAGAAGTTCCCTCATCTCGACCAGTTGGTCATATTTGCAGGGGCCTGTCAGTCACATTTTGAATCTTTGATTCAAGCAGGTGCTAACTTTGCAAGTTCCCCTGCAAGAGTTAATATACACGCCCTTGACCCCGTCTATATTGTTGCTAAAATTTCCTTTACTCCGTTTATGGAGAGAATTAACGTATGGGATGTATTAAGAAATACATTAACGGGAGAAAAAGGACTCGGAGGAATCGAAACAAAGGGTGTACTACGAACTGGTATGCCTTATAACAAAGGTAATCACGAATGAGAAACACCGTTCAAAATTGAACGGTGTTTCTCGTTTCCTTTTGTAACTTTTTTGTTTGGATTGGTAGAGAAAAGGCTGATTTCCACTCCAGGTGCTTGCTTTCCGGGGGGCGGGCGGTGAGCCTCCTCATCGCTTTGCTCTTGCGGGGTCTCACCTGTCCCGCTGATCCCCCAGGAGTCAAGCACCTTCCGCTCCAATCAGCAGTGTTGACTTTGAAGATTGTCTAGGGAAATTGTTAAACAAGGCTTCCTTTGTCATCGCAAAGCAACTTGAAAAAACCAAGTTGTCTGTTGTTTCTAATTCATAGGAGCAAACTCAAGTATGGCCTGCATGTACAATTTTTAAGACCTAGTAAGGCTATCCATCACATACCTCGGATTTTTTTAATTTATGTTTTAGATGAATTTAATTGATTGGAGCGGAGGGTGGCGACTCCAGCGGGAAAAGCGGGACAGTCGAGACCCTGGACTGAGCGCAGCGAAGGAAGCGGCTCGGCCCCGCCCGCGGAAAGCGTCCACCCGTAGCGCAAATCCGGCAAACTCGATTTTCACAGAGTTCGTCTATAAAATACGTTCAAAATTGAAAGGTGTTTTTTTGTTTAAAAATTCGGTACATATTTCAAAACAAATAGGTAATCCTAAAAATGTTGAAAATTAGAAGAAAATGCTGAACAAAAAATATTGACTTTTATTTTTAAACACTGTTATAATTTATTATTTTGTTTGACTATACAGTGTAAATGTGTTATACTTTACATAGTGAGGTGGACCGAATGGCAAAAACTTTGGTTGATATTAAAAAAGCTCTTGATTCAAATTTAGGAAAAAGACTTTTACTCAAGGCCAATGGTGGTCGAAGAAAGACTATTGAAAGATACGGAATTCTTGCAGAAACGTATCCATCTGTGTTTGTAATTGAGTTAGATCAAGAAGAAAATGCTTTCGAACGTGTATCATACAGCTATGCAGACGTTTTAACAGAGACGGTTCAAATTACATTCTATGAAGATACAACAGGACAAATGGCACTAAGTTAAGGTTGTCCTTATCGTGTAAGCAGTGAACTATGGTTTGCTGCTTTTTAATTTGTTTTTTATTTTATATTTTCTTTTAAAAACTATACGTAAATTTAATCAATTTTTTCTCTAAAAGCTAATGAATTTCTAACCACTTCAACATAATAAGAGTGTCGTGATGAAGAAAGGGGATGTTAATCGTGAGCAGAAGAAGAGGGATGATGTCAGAAGGGTTTAAAGAGGAACTAGCAAAGGAGCTAGGGTTCTATGATGTCGTTCAAAAAGAAGGTTGGGGCGGCATTAAAGCGAAAGACGCTGGCAACATGGTCAAGCGTGCGATTGAAATAGCGCAACAGCAATTAACGGAAAAGCGCTAAAAGCAGCAACCTTTTTACTTCATGCGAGAGTTAACTAACAATTCGAATTCATTGCGACAGAAGCCGGAGAAAACAGATTCTCCGGCTTTTTTGTGTGGAGAGGTCTTACTTTTATCGTTTTGTGGTAAAATAGGACAAAAATGGACTAGAGAGAATGTTTAAAGTAGGTGGAGATGTTGAAGCTTTTAATAAAAGCTCCTGCAAAGATCAATTTATCGTTAGATGTATTACATAAACGATCGGATGGGTTTCATGAAGTAGAAATGATCATGACAACGATAGACCTTGCTGATCGAGTCGAATTAACCTTTTTAGAAGAGGATACCATTCGCATTAATTCTCAAAATCGGTTTGTTCCAGATGATCAAAGAAATCTAGCCTTTCAAGCAGCAAAGTTGTTGAAAGAAAGATTTCAAGTGAAATCTGGAGTTCATATTTCTATTGAGAAAAATATACCTGTTGCGGCAGGATTAGCTGGTGGAAGCAGTGATGCAGCGGCAACCTTAAGAGGATTAAACAAGCTTTGGAAACTGAACTTATCGTTGGACGAGCTTGCAGAGTTAGGTTCTGAGATTGGGTCGGATGTGTCCTTTTGTGTTTACGGTGGAACGGCGTTAGCAAAAGGACGTGGAGAAAAGATTACACAACTTCTTCCACCTCCTACTTGTTGGGTAGTTTTAGCAAAGCCCTTTATCGGTGTTTCAACAGCAGATGTGTATAGAAGGCTTGAATTAAGTGGAATAAGTCATCCAAACCTTCCTGCAATGGTCGAGGCGATTAAGGAAGGAAGCTTTGAAGGTGTTTGTGACAATGTTGGAAATGTGTTAGAGGAAGTCACTTTGAAGCTCTATCCAGAGGTTGCTCAAATCAAGGATCAAATGCAACGATTTGGTGCCGATGCGGTGTTGATGAGTGGAAGTGGTCCAACTGTTTTTGCCCTTGTTCATCATGATTCAAGAATGCATCGATTGTATAATGGGCTGAGAGGATTTTGTGACCAGGTTTTTGCTGTACGCATGCTAGGAGAACGCCATACCCTTGATTAAATCCGTACATTAATGGTATATTATCGTTAAAACATTCGGATATGGGAGGTCTATTATGAAGTTTCGTCGAAGCGAAAGGTTAGTAGATATGACGAATTATTTGCTTGAGCACCCCCAGCAATTAGTTTCACTATCTTTTTTTTCAGAAAGGTATGGTTCCGCTAAATCATCCATAAGTGAAGATTTAGCAATCATAAAAGAGACTTTTGAGAAAAGAGGAATCGGAACGCTGAAAACGGTTCCTGGAGCATCTGGTGGTGTGAAGTTTACCGTAAAAGTATCAGATGAGGAAGCTAGGCCAATTATTAACGAATTATGCGGTCTTATAGCCGATCCTGATCGGCTGCTACCAGGTGGATATCTTTATATGACAGATATATTAGGAGATCCAGCGATTGTTCAAAAGGCTGGTCGCTTGCTTGCTTCTGCTTTTACAGAAGAGAAGATTGATCTTGTTATGACAGTTGCAACAAAGGGAATTCCTTTGGCCTATGCAGTAGCAAGTCATTTAAATGTGCCAGTTGTTATCGTGCGCAGAGATAATAAAGTAACGGAAGGTTCAACCGTAAGTATTAATTACGTGTCTGGATCAACAGGAAGAATTCAAACGATGGTTCTGTCAAAACGCAGCATGGAGCAAGGAGCTAACGTTTTAATTGTTGATGATTTTATGAAAGCAGGCGGAACGGTTAACGGAATGATTAGTATGTTGAATGAGTTTAATGCTAATTTAGCTGGAATTGCCGTACTGGTGGAAGCAGAAAAAATTGAAGAAAGACTAGTGGATGATTATTTATCCTTAGTAAAGCTTTCGGATGTAGATGTAAAAGAAAAGCAAATTCAAGTAAATGAAGGAAATTATTTTTTACATAAACAGGAGGAATTAGTATGAAAGTAGTTCAAACAAATGAAGCACCTGCAGCTATCGGGCCATATTCTCAAGGTATCGTTGTAAACAATATGTTTTATAGCTCTGGTCAGATTCCTTTAACTGCCGAGGGTGATTTACTTCAAGGAGACGTAAAAGAACAAACGCATCAAGTATTTAAAAACCTAAAGGCCGTCCTAAAGGAAGCAGGCGCAACGCTCGAAACAGTAGTAAAGGCAACTGTATTTATTAAAAACATGGATGAATTTGCTGCAGTAAATGAAGTGTATGGTGAATATTTTTCTGTACATAAACCAGCTCGTTCTTGTGTGGAAGTAGCAAGATTGCCGAAGGATGTATTAGTAGAAATCGAAGTAATTGCACTCGTCAAATAAGACGAGTGTTTTTTATTTTCATCTGGATTCTTAATAAATTACAAAAAGTTCACGATTTTGACTAATTTTTCAAAAAAAATTGAATTAGAGGGAGGAGATATGAAAAATTTGTTGAATATTTAAACGTAGATTATATCTAATTGTGCAAAGGTGGTGAACAGGATGGAAGTAACAGACGTAAGATTACGCCGCGTTAATACAGACGGACGTATGAGAGCAATCGCATCCATTACGCTTGATAATGAGTTTGTTGTTCACGATATCCGCGTGATAGACGGAAATAACGGATTATTCGTTGCTATGCCTAGTAAACGCACACCAGATGGAGAGTTCCGCGATATAGCTCATCCGATCAATTCAGGTACACGTGGGAAGATTCAAGAAGCAGTTTTAGCTGAGTACCACCGTTTAGGTGAATTAGAAGTTGAATTTGAAGAAGCCGGTGCTTCCTAAAAAAATAAACAACAAGGGCCTACTTCCTAAGGGTAAGGCTCTTTTTTATGCTTCTGAACCCATTTTTCCTCTCCAACATACAACTACCCATAAATATAAACGCTTAAACCTTTCATAATGTTAAAATCATGCAGTTTTTTATCTGTTCTTGAAATATACGTGTATTTAAGATATATTCTTAATGGATAAAAAGGTATATTGGAGGCCTGTAAATGTCGAATCGGTATGCGGTAGTATTAGCCGCAGGTCAAGGAACTAGGATGAAATCAAAACTGTACAAAGTTCTCCATCCTGTTGGTGGTAAGCCTATGGTGCAACATGTAATCGATCATGTGAAAAAGCTTAATATAAACAGCATTGTAACAGTTATTGGACACGGAGCGGAACTTGTGAAAGCACAGCTGGGCGAAGAGAGCAGCTACGTGCTTCAAGAGCAACAGCTTGGAACAGCACATGCTGTTATGCAAGCAACGGATATACTAAAGGATAAAGAAGGCATTACCATTGTCGTATGTGGCGACACTCCTTTAATTAAGGCAACGACGATGGAAGCATTGTTTAAGCATCACGAAGAGACATCTGCTAAAGCAACGATATTAACAGCATGGACAAATGATCCGACAGGCTATGGACGTATTATTAGAAATGAAGATGGATCGGTTGAAAAAATTGTTGAGCATAAAGATGCAACGAATGAAGAACGCTTAGTAAAAGAGATTAATACGGGAACGTATTGCTTTGATAATAAAGCCCTCTTTGACGCCCTATCAAAGGTTTCAAATGATAATGTCCAAGGGGAGTACTATTTACCAGATGTCATTGAAATTCTAAAAAATGCTGGCGAAATAGTTACAGCTTATCAAACAGAAGATTTTGAAGAAACATTGGGCGTTAATGACCGTGTAGCATTAGCTGAAGCGGAGCGTATCTTTAAAGAGCGTACTAATGAGTGGCATATGCGTAACGGTGTTACTATAATTGATCCTTCAAGTACATATATTGGTCCAGATGTAGAAATTGGTCAAGACACCATTCTTTACCCAGGAACGATATTAGCTGGTGGAACAGTTATTGGAGAGGATTGTATTATTGGTCCTCAAACTGAAATTCACAATTGTAAAATTGGCAAAGGAACGGCTATCCGTCAGTCAGCAGCTTACGATAGTGAAATTGGTAATGAGGTTGCCATTGGTCCTTTTGCGCACATAAGACCTCAATCGAATATTCATGATGATGTGAAAATTGGCAACTTTGTTGAAATCAAGAAAGCTGTATTCGGCAAAGGAAGTAAGGCTTCCCATCTTAGCTATATTGGAGATGCTGAAGTTGGTAGCAATGTAAACATTGGTTGTGGATCGATTACGGTAAACTATGATGGGAAAAATAAGTACTTAACAAAAATTGAAGACAATGTATTTATAGGTTGTAATTCAAACCTTGTAGCTCCAGTTAGAGTAGGAGAAGGAGCGTACGTAGCAGCTGGGTCAACTATTACTCAAGATGTCCCAGGAGAAGCGCTTGCTATAGCTAGAGCAAAACAAGTAAACAAAGAAGATTATGTTTCAAAATTAAATAGTAAAAAGAAATAAGCATTCGGAGGTCCATCATGTCAAATCAGTATTTAGATCCAAATTTAAAGGTGTTTACTCTTAATTCCAATCCTGCGCTAGCAGCAGAAATTGCAAAGGTCATTGGTGTGGAGTTAGGAAAATGTTCGGTTACTCGTTTTAGCGATGGGGAAATCCAAATCAATATTGAAGAAAGTATCCGTGGCTGTGATGTGTTTATTATCCAATCCACAAGCTCACCGGTTAATGAGCATTTGATGGAGTTATTGATTATGATTGATGCTCTTAAAAGAGCATCTGCGAAATCAATTGGTATCGTAATGCCTTATTACGGGTATGCACGTCAAGACCGTAAAGCTAGAGCACGTGAGCCAATTACAGCTAAACTTGCGGCTAATTTACTTGAAACAGCAGGAGCTACTCGTGTAATTACGTTGGATCTACATGCACCACAAATCCAAGGTTTCTTTGATATTCCGATTGATCACCTTATGGGTGTTCCAATTCTATCTCAATACTTTAGCAAGAAGGATCTAAGTGGTGACATCGTTATTGTTTCACCTGATCATGGTGGAGTAACGAGAGCTCGTAAAATGGCAGAAAGACTTAAGGCACCAATTGCAATTATTGATAAGCGTCGACCTAGACCAAATGTTGCTGAGGTAATGAATATTGTTGGTAATATCGAAGGAAAGACAGCTATTTTAATTGACGATATTATTGATACAGCTGGAACGATTACTCTTGCTGCTAATGCACTTGTTGAAAATGGTGCGGCTGAAGTGTACGCATGCTGTACACATGCAGTACTATCTGGTCCTGCGATTGAAAGAATTGAAAACTCAAAAATTAAAGAGCTTGTTGTAACAAACTCGATTGCGTTATCTGAAGAGAAAAAAGCGTCTAAGAAGATCAAGGAACTTTCCGTTGCTGAGCTTTTAGGAGAGGCTATTATCCGTGTTCACGAAGAACAATCTGTAAGTATTCTGTTTGATTAATAAAATTCTGAGGCTTGCTATTAGTGCAAGCCTTATCTGTTTAGGTTAAATAAAAAATTTCTACGTTTAGACTTTCCTGTTTAAGGGCATTTTTTATAAAGAGACCTTAATATTGGAAGGAGAAAACGATTTTGACTACCCAATTACATGCACAGGAACGTGAGGATTTCCGTCAATCCACTTTGTCAATTATGCGTCACGAAGGACAAGTGCCAGCAGTTGTTTATGGCACTAATGTAGATAGCAAAGCACTATATATAAATGCTAGCGATTTCCTGAAAACGATTCGAGAAGTGGGAAGAAATGGTGTGATTTCTCTTGATCTTGATGGAGAAACATACGATGTTATTTTATCGGATTATCAAATGGATCCAATAAAGAAGGAAATACTACACGCTGATTTTCTAGCTGTGGATATGTCAAAAGAAATACAAGTAAATGTTCGTGTTACACTTGTAGGTGAGGCTGCAGGTGTGAAAGATGGTGGAGTACTCCAACAGCCTTTACATGAAGTAAGCATCACAGCCACACCAGCGGATATTCCTCAAGTTATTGAGGTTGATGTTAGCAATCTACAAGTTGGTGAGACGATGTCTATCGCGGATATTCAAGGACGTACGTCCTACCATATTAACAATGAAGATGAAGAGACCATCGTGTCTATCCTCCCTCCTAGACAAGAAGAGGAAATTAGTACTGGTGAAGAACAAGAACCAGGAATTCCTGAAAATCTAGAAGGAAGAGAGACAGAGGCTGTCGAATAATTAAACATAACAAAGCAATCACTACAGGGACTGACCATATTTGTTTGGCCAGTTCCTTTTGATGTTGTAAGAGGTGAAACATGAAACTATTTATCGGTTTAGGCAACCCTGGAAAACAGTATGATCAAACAAGACATAATGTAGGGTTTGAAGTGATTGATCATTTATCCAATGAATGGAATATTAAGCTTGATCAATCAAAATTTAAAGGGATCTATGGTGTTGGTTATGTAAATGGGGAAAAAGTTTTTCTATTAAAGCCATTAACTTATATGAATTTGTCTGGAGAGTCTATTCGTCCGTTAATGGATTATTTTAATATTTCTATTGAAGATATCGTTGTTATATATGATGATCTAGACTTGCCAGTAGGGAAGCTACGTTTAAGAGAGAAAGGCAGTGCTGGTGGTCATAATGGCATAAAGTCCTCCATCGCTCATCTAGGAACACAAGAGTTTAAACGCATACGTGTGGGAGTTGGAAGGCCAACAAATGGGATGAGTATAAGTGATTATGTTCTTAGTAGATTTACGAAGGAAGAGCAAGAAACAATGAACCTTATAGTGAAAAAATGCGGGGAAGCATGCATAGATTGGCTAAAGGACCCTTTCTTGCAGGTAATGAACCGTTACAATCAATAATCATAGGAAAAAATGAATCTTCGGTTATCATTGTTGCACGGATTACATATCGTATATAAGTAATGAATGAATAAAGTCTGTCCTAAAAGGTCAATACTAAGCTTAATGAATTGTTTACTAGGAGGGACAGGCATGGCCATTCATTACCATTGCCGACACTGCGGACATACAATGGGCACCATTGAACAAACTACTTTAGAGTCTGAAAGATTAGGGCTTCACAAGCTGAATGGTGAAGAGCGACTTGATATGGTAAGTTATGATACAGAAGGAAATATGCATATTAAATCGATTTGTGAGGATTGTCAGGAGTTGCTAGAAAGAAATCCAGACTTTCATGAACAAGACTATCTAATTCAGTAAAACGCTTTGGAGAAACATCCAAAGCATTTTTCTGTTTTTATATTACATACATGTGTAGGTATTGGGAGGAGGGCATATATGTTAGCAATTAAGCAACTTTTCAGTGAACTAGATGATACAAAATCCGTCCTTTCTGGAATTGAAGAAGGTATTACTGAACAGCTAATTGCGGGGCTATCTGGTTCTGCAAGAACAGTATTTTTGGCTTCTATATATGAGCGTATGAGAAAGCCGATGCTAATCGTTACTCATAATCTGTTACAAGCGCAAAAGCTATACGATGATTTAATCCAATTGGTTGAGGTAGATGAGGTCTTTCTATATCCAGCTAATGAACTAATAGCAGCCGAGATGAGTATTGCTAGTCCAGAATTAAAGGCCCAGAGAATAGAGGCTTTGAATTATTTAAGCAGCAATGCAGGTGGAATTATTATTGCTCCTATTGCTGGAGTTAGGAAATATCTTCCGCCACTTGAACTTTGGAAATCCAAACAATATACGATTTCCCTAGGGCAGGATATTGAGCTAGGTGAGCTCAGTCTTCAGCTTGTGAAAATGGGATATGCAAGATCTGAAATGGTTGCAGCACCTGGTGAGTTTAGTGTACGTGGGGGGATTTTAGATATTTATCCGCTTACGGAAGCGGACCCGATTAGGGTAGAGTTTTTTGATACAGAAGTAGATTCTATTCGCACGTTCTCATTGGAAGATCAACGCTCAAAGGATAAGCTGTCTACTGTTTTTATTGGACCAGCAACGGAATCTCCACTGGATGATTCCCATTTTCCAATAATCGCTCAACGGCTTGAAGAGCATCTAGCAAAGAGTTTGAAAAAGTTGAAGGATGAGAAAGTAAAAACCTTACTGTCTCAACATATAGGCTACGAAATCGAACAACTAAAGAATGGTCAAAGGCCAGAGCAGTTATTTAAGTATTTATCATTCGCCTATGAAAAGTCTAATAGTCTATTAGACTATTTGCCGAAAAACGGTCTTATTTTTGTAGATGAAATTAGTAGAGTTCAGGAAATGAGCGATTCGTTGGATAAAGAGGAAGCAGAATGGTATACAAGCCTTCTAGGTGAAGGAAAGATTGTTCATGATATTCCTGTGTCTCACCATCTGAATGGAATGCTACAAAAATCAAAAAAATCAATTGTATATATGTCACTTTTCCTAAGACATGTTCCCAATACGAACCCTCAAAACATTATTAATGTCACTTGTAAGCAAATGCAGAATTTCCATGGACAGATGAATGTGTTAAAAGGGGAAATTGAGCGTTGGAAAAAAGGGAAGTACTCCGTCATTTTTTTAGGAGAAGATAGTGAGAAAAGTAAGAAACTAGAAAGAGTATTAGAAGACTATGAAATCGAAGCAGTTGTTGCGAACCAAAAGCAGGATATTTTAAAAGGAAAAGTCCAAATTATGCAGGGTGGACTACAAACCGGCTTCGAATTACCCATACAGAAAATTGTTGTGATTACAGAGGAAGAGCTTTTTAATAAGCGTTCCAAAAAAACAACAAGAAGACAAAAGTTATCAAATGCTGAGAGGATAAAGAGTTACTCAGAATTAAAAGTGGGCGACTATGTTGTTCACGTGAATCATGGGATAGGGAAGTATCTTGGTATAGAAACGCTCGTCATAAACGGAGTGCATAAGGATTATTTACACATTCGCTATCAAGGAACCGATAAATTATATGTTCCTGTAGAGCAAATTGATTTGGTTCAAAAATATGTGGGATCTGAAGGCAAGGAGCCGAAAATATATAAGCTTGGTGGGAATGATTGGAAACGTGTGAAAACGAAGGTTCAGTCATCTGTTCAAGATATTGCTGATGATCTTATTAAGCTTTATGCAGAAAGAGAAGCTTCTGTCGGTTATGCCTTCAGTCCTGATGGAGATATGCAGAGAGAGTTTGAATCAGTATTTCCATACCAAGAGACAGAGGATCAATTGCGTTCTATCCAGGAAATTAAAAAAGATATGGAAAGAGAACGTCCGATGGATCGATTGCTGTGTGGGGATGTGGGTTACGGGAAAACAGAGGTTGCCATTCGTGCTGCATTTAAAGCAATTGCAGATGGGAAGCAGGTTGCTTTGCTCGTCCCAACTACGATCTTAGCTCAGCAGCACTATGAGACCATGAGGGAGCGTTTTCAAGATTATCCAATCAATATTGGTCTATTAAGTCGTTTTAGAAGCAGAAAGCAGCAGAATGAGACCATTAATGGTCTAAAGACAGGTACGGTAGATGTGGTGGTAGGAACTCATCGAATTCTTTCTAAAGACATTACGTATCGCGATTTAGGACTGTTGATTATTGATGAAGAACAGCGTTTTGGAGTCACACATAAAGAAAAGATTAAGCAGTTAAAAACAAATGTGGATGTGCTCACATTAACGGCTACTCCGATACCGAGAACTCTTCATATGTCGATGCTAGGAGTAAGGGATTTATCGGTAATTGAGACTCCTCCAGAGAACCGTTTCCCAGTTCAGACCTATGTGATGGAGTATAACGGTGGACTGGTAAAAGAATCGATTGAAAGGGAGTTAGCACGTGGTGGGCAAGTTTATTTCCTTTATAATCGTGTGGAGGATATTGAAAGGAAAGCAGAAGAAATCAGGGCGCTTGTTCCAGATGCACGTGTGACGTACGCGCATGGGAAAATGACGGAGAATGAGCTTGAGTCTGTTATGCTTGGTTTTTTAGAAGGAGAATCGGATGTACTTGTTAGTACGACCATTATTGAAACGGGTGTAGATATTCCTAATGTAAATACATTGATTGTATTTGATGCTGACCGTATGGGTCTTTCTCAGTTGTATCAGCTAAGAGGACGTGTAGGACGATCTAATCGGGTGGCATACGCGTACTTTACCTATAGAAAGGATAAGGTTTTAACAGAAGTTGCAGAAAAAAGACTTCAGGCCATTAAAGAATTTACTGAGCTTGGGTCTGGTTTCAAAATAGCAATGCGAGACTTATCTATTCGTGGAGCTGGAAATCTATTAGGTGCAGAGCAGCATGGATTTATTGATTCTGTCGGATTTGACCTATATTCTCAAATGCTTAAGGAGGCAATAGAGGAAAGAAAAGTTGGTATCGATAAAGAGGTTGTTATAAAGCCTGTAGAGATTGATGTGGAAGTAGATGCATATATACCAGACACATTCATTCGTGATGGTAATCAAAAAATTGAAATGTATAAGCGATTCCGTGGACTATTAACTCTTGAAGATGTACAAGAGCTTCAAGAAGAGATGATTGATCGGTTCGGTGAATTCCCTGATGAAGTTGCTTACTTGTTCCAATTATCCGAGTTAAAGGTCTATGCAAGAATGGCTGGTGTAGAGACAATTAAGCAAAATAAAAATGAAATTAACATTATTGTCTCTGAAGAGGATAGTTCTCAAATAGATGGTCAAAAAATATTTGAGGTAAGCAGTCAATTTGGCCGTATGGTTGGACTTGGAATGGACGGTAGTAAATTAAAGATGGTTCTTCATATTAAGGGAGTTGGGTTAGACCAGTGGCTAGACGCTGCTTTCAAGATGATGAAAGGTCTTCATAATGCAAGGAAGGATCTAGGAAGTATTGTCTCTTAAGAGATAAATAGCATAGTAAAATGTTTAATTGGAATGGTAAGGGGTAAGTAAAAAATAAATTGTATTATTTATCCATCGTTGTCAATTTTAACATTTTAGAGAAAAAACTATGTAAGTGTATAGAACTTTCCATATGAAAGATACTAAGTTCAAACAATGGCAATCATTTCACAACGTAGAGAGATGGATGCCAATCGTTTAAATCATCAGATGAAAGTGAGGCAACGTTGGATGAAAGCAACTGGTATTGTTCGTCGAATCGATGATTTGGGTCGTGTCGTCATTCCTAAAGAAATCCGTAGAACTCTTCGAATTCGTGAGGGAGACCCGTTAGAAATTTTCGTAGACCGCGATGGAGAGGTGATCTTAAAGAAGTATTCTCCAATCAGCGAGTTAAGTGACTTTGCAAAGGAATATGCAGAGGCTCTATACGATAGCCTAGGAAATCCAATCTTAATTTGCGACAGAGATGCTTACATAGCTGTTGCGGGTAGCTCAAAGAAGGACTATTTAAATAAGAATATTAGTGATCTTGTTGAAAAAACAATGGAAGACAGAACGTCGGTCATTATTACACAACAGGGTGAAGTCGCATTAATCGATGGAATTGATGAAACCATTTCTTCATACACCGTGGGTCCGATTATTGCAAACGGTGATCCTATCGGTGCTGTCATCATCTTCTCGAAAGAATCCACTATCGGTGAAGTAGAGCGTAAAGCTGTAGAAACAGCCGCTGGATTCCTTGCTAGACAAATGGAATCATAAGTAAGGATTAAAAGGAAAAAGAGGTAGCAATCAGCTACCTCTTTTTCCGTCTTATCATGTATGCATGTCTCCGATGTGCTATAATAACTCCGAATTACATAAATTGGGGGTGAGGGTGATTAAACCCCATAAAGAGTCACATACCATACTAAAGGGAACCTTACTTCTTACTGTTTCTGCACTTATTATCAAAGTGCTAAGTGCGTTTTATCGAATTCCCTTCCAAAACCTAGTTGGGGACGTAGGATTTTATATCTATCAACAAGCCTATCCCTTCTACGGAATGGCATTGGTGTTATGTACATACGGCTTTCCTGTTATTATATCTAAACTTTATATCGAAAAAATGAGTGTAAAAGACGTTCAAGGAGCAAAGAAGCTAATTGTAACCTCCTCTTTTCTTTTATCTTTGATTGGAGTCATCCTATTTGTAGCTTTATTTTACGGTGCTCCTTATATAGCCTCTTTTATGCAAGACCCACATATTGCACTTCTTTTAAAGGCAATTTCATTTATCTTTCTTTTATTCCCGGTTCTATCCATTTTGAGAGGGGTTTTCCAGGGAAGTGGTGATATGAAGCCAACGGCAATATCACAAGTAAGTGAACAATTTGTACGAGTCAGTACCATTTTAATGGTTGCCTTCTACTTGAGGAACGAGGATCTTTATACAGTGGGAGCAGGAGCAATGTTCGGTTCCATTGTTGGAGGGCTAGTAGCAGTGTCCGTATTGCTTTTCTATTTAAAAAAAAGGCAAAAGTATCTCCCGGTGTTTTTCCAAAAGGCATCCATTCCATCATGGTCTGAAGCAAAGGGACTAATAAAATTACTTTGCATTCAAGGATTTGCTATTAGTGTAAGTAGTATGCTTCTCTTATTTATTCAACTGGCAGATTCTCTAAACCTGTATTCATTATTATTAAAAATGATGACAAACGAACAGGCTGCAAAGGAAATTAAGGGAATATATGACCGAGGAGTTCCGCTTATTCAACTCGGAACGGTAGTAGCTACATCGATGTCCTTATCGCTTGTACCAATCATCTCTAGTGAAAAAGTGAAAAAAAATATGAGGGTGCTACATGATCGAATTCGTTTGTCTTTGCTTATTAGTATAATGGTTGGATTCGGAGCAAGTATTGGGCTTCTTTCCATTATTGAGCCGGCCAATATCTTTTTATTTCAGAATAGCGAAGGGTCATCCATTCTTGCTATGCAAAGTACCATCATTCTTTTAAGTTCACTTATTATCACTTTATGTGCGGTACTTCAAGGACTGGGGCAAATTGTATTTCCTGCGATAACGATTGTTCTTGGATGTTTGTTTAAGTACTTATTTAATATGTATTTCGTGCCCCTATTTGGAGCTTACGGTGCGGTTTTTGCTTCCGTCTTATCACTTGTTATCATCAGCATCCTTTTGTTTATGGTCCTCCTAACAAGGGTAAAGGGAGAGATTATAAAAGGGAAAGAGTTAATAAAGGTTGCAGTGGCTGCTTTAATCATGTTTTTGGTATTAAAAGGGTACCAGTGGCTGATTGATCATTTCCTGAATGAACCGAATCGATTTGAGGCTGGTTTAGAAGCAATGGTTGGTGTCATATTAGGTGGACTAAGCTACTTAATTGTTATATTAAGATTACATACATTTAAAGAGAGTGAATTGAGTTTATTGCCTCTTGGAAGTAAACTAATACAATTACTTCCGAAAAAAAATAGGAGTTGATGAATTTGAATAAAATCCAAATCGTTGGTCTTGGTGCAGGTAATATGGATCAGCTGCCACTTGGCATATATAAAATTTTAAAACATAGCGAGAGAGTGCATCTTCGAACGAAAGAACATCCTGTAGTGGATGAGTTAGTTAGAGAAGAAGATTTTCAGTTTACTTCATATGATCATATATACGAAGCAAAAGACACATTTGATGAGGTATATGAGTCTATATGTGATGATCTTATCTCAAGAGCCAATGTGGAGTCATTAGTTTATGCTGTTCCTGGACATCCATTGGTTGCCGAACGTACGGTTCAAATCCTGTTAGAAAGAGCGAATGAGCTACAGGTAGAGATTGAGGTTGTTGGAGGTCAAAGTTTTTTAGATCCCTTGTTTCAGGCAGTAAAAATCGACCCAATTGAGGGATTCCAACTATTAGATGGGACAAATCTGAAACGTGATGATATTTATATGAGTCAGCATCTGATTATTGGGCAGGTATATGACACTTTTATTGCCTCAGAAGTGAAACTAACATTAATGGAAAAATACCCTTTTGATCATGATGTGGCCATTGTAACAGCAGCAGGTACTTCTAAAGAACTGGTCAAAAAGGTTCCGCTGCATGAGCTTGACCGTGAAGTGACATTAAATAACTTAACCTCAGTTTATGTACCACCTGTTCAAAAAGAAGAGTTATCTTATAAAGAGTTTTCTAAACTTCGAAATATTATTGCTGAACTTCGTGGACCAAATGGCTGTCCTTGGGATAAAAAGCAAACACATCAATCCTTAAAAAAGTATCTTATCGAAGAGTCTTATGAGTTAATTGAAGCAATAGATGAAGAAGATATTGACCACATGATTGAAGAGCTAGGAGACGTACTACTTCAAGTAATGCTGCATGCTCAAATTGGAGAGGATGAAGGATATTTCTCTATTGATGAAGTAATTGAGGGAATATCGGCTAAGATGGTTAGAAGGCATCCGCATGTATTTGGTGATGTTACCGCCGAAACGGCTGACGAAGTTTTGAAAAATTGGCAAGAGATTAAAGTGGAAGAGAAAGGGGAACAAAAAGTTTCTATTCTTGATGGTGTAGGTACACATTTACCTAACTTAATACGTGCTTATGAATTGCAAAAAAAAGCTGCAAAAGTTGGCTTTGATTGGGAAAATGTATTGCATGCATGGGAAAAGGTAAAAGAGGAACTAATAGAGTTTGAGGAAGAACTCGCCAAGGAGACGCATACAGACGACTTACAGAAGGAATTGGGAGATATCTTGTTCGCTCTGGTCAATATTGCTCGGTTCTTACAAATTCAGCCTGAAGAGGCTTTGTTTCAAACAAATCAAAAATTCTTGCGGCGCTTTGCCTTTATTGAGGATAAGGTACTTGCTAGTGGGAAAAGCTTTGATGAATTTACGTTAGAAGAGCTTGATCAGTTCTGGAATGAGGCAAAAAAAGAAGAACGATGAGGAGGAGTTTTATATGAGATTAGATAAATTTTTAAAAGTCTCACGTCTTATAAAAAGAAGAACACTTGCGAAAGAGGTTAGTGACCAAGGGAGAATTACGATAAATGGCCAACAAGCAAAAGCGAGCTCAACCGTAAAAGTAGGAGATGAGCTGGCTGTCCGATTTGGACAAAAGATCGTAACGGTAAAAATCGAAAAGCTTCAAGAAACTTCTCGAAAAGAGGAAGCGGCAGACATGTACAGTCTTGTTAAGGAAGAGAAGGTCGAAGAAGCCGTTGAATAGCTAGCTAGAAGAGGAATCGTATACTTATGTTTCTGTTCTAATTGAATCATCCCCTTCATACATATGTACAAAAGGTTGTACAAAGTGATTGTGAGGGATGAGAGAATGAGCCAATATTATGACACAAATACTTCAAAGGGATCTACGGTACCAGATCATGATGTCATCATGAGGGGGCGTAGACTTTTAGACATCACAGGTGTGAAACAAGTTGAAAGTTTTGATAATGAAGAGTTTCTGCTTGAAACCGTAATGGGCTTTCTTGCTATTAAGGGTCAGAATCTGCAGATGAAAAACCTAGATGTTGATAAAGGGATTGTATCAATTAAAGGAAAAGTTTTTGATCTTGTGTATTTAGATGATCAGCATGGGGAGAAGGCTAAAGGTTTCTTTAGCAAGCTATTCCGATGACGCTTACCACACAATTTTTAACAATGATTTCCATGGCCGCCATGGGAAGCTATCTAGGTGCTGCAATTGATACGTATAATCGGTTCTTATTTCGATCAAAAAGAAAGTCTTGGCTTGTATTTTTAAACGACATATTCTTTTGGATTCTACAGGGTTTGATTTTTTTCTACGTTTTATTTGTTATTAACCAAGGAGAATTAAGGTTTTATATTTTCTTGGCCATTCTCTGTGGGTTTGCTGCTTACCAAAGTCTCTTAAAGCGTGGGTACGCAAGAGTTTTAGAGATTATCATAACCATGATAATCTCTATTTATCGGTATGCTGTTAAAATATTTCTGATGCTTATTTATAGGCCAATTGTCTCTCTCTTGCTAGGTTGTGTAAGTCTAGTTACGATTATAGGAAAAGGACTTTTCGTGCTTGTGAAGTGGACAATCCAGGTCATTTGGACGATAATTAAGCTTGTATTTACCCCTGTCAAATGGCTCTTGATATTATTTTGGAATTTATTGCCGAAACATATTAAAAAAACCGTCGAGAAGTTATATAATAAGTTAGCAGGATATTATCAGGGAATAAAGAATACCATTAATAACGTTCTTTCTAGATGGAGAAAGGACAAAGAGTAAGGAGGGAACGCCGAGGTGAGTGTTGTCAGAAAACGCAATATAACAAAAATACCGTCACAATACGTGGAGCATCAGGAAATGGCAGTGATTCAAAATGCAAGAAAAAGAACTCTGCTTATGAGAAGGCTAACCGTTCTTATTGTAATCGTAGGATTAGCAGCATACTTTATTGTATCTACACTCCTAAGGCAATCCGCGACTCTAGAGGCAATGAAGGAAGAAAAGCAAAAGGCGGACCAGGAACTAGTCGCCTTAAAAAAGGATGAAACCATCCTTAAAGAGGAAATCATTAAGCTAAATGATGAAGAATATATCGCTAAATTAGCAAGAAAGGATTTCTTTCTTTCCAATAGTAACGAGATAATTTTCAACCTCCCAGAGGAAAAAAAAGACAAGGAAAAATGAACCGGTAACTCGGCTTATTGACACGCTTTTTTTCCTTTCTGTATAATATATATAAAGTATGATTTTTTATATTCTTAAGGAGGAACATTCTTTTTATGTCAATCGAAGTAGGCAGCAAGTTACAAGGAAAGGTAACAGGCATTACTAATTTTGGAGCTTTTGTAGAGCTACCGGAAGGATCAACAGGTCTTGTTCACATTAGTGAAGTTGCAGATAATTATGTTAAAGACATTAACGACCATCTAAAAGTTGGTGACCAAGTTGAAGTAAAAGTTATCAATGTTGAGAAAGATGGAAAGATCGGTTTATCAATTAAAAAAGCTGTAGATCGACCTGAGAGACCTGAGAGACCTGAACGTAGCTCTCGTCCAGAAAGATCGGAAAGACCACCATATCGTGGTGGCGGAAATGATTCAAGAGGAGCAGGACGTCCGCGTCAAGGGAAAGCAAATGATAGAATGCCTGCTAAAGAGAACTTTGAGTCTAAAATGGCTCGTTTCTTAAAAGATAGTGAAGATCGACTGTCTTCTCTTAAGCGTAATACAGAATCTAAGCGCGGTGGAAGAGGAGCTAGAAGAGGGTAACTTGCTGCTTATACATTAATAAATATGAAGGCAAGCCGAAAAACGGCTTGCCTTTTTGTATGGATTTCATCATTTTCTATAAAAATGACTATTTTTATTCCTTTAATTTCTACAAAAACCCCTTTCTTTTTGGAAGGGGTTTTTGCTTCCGAAGTTATGAATATAGTTCCGAATGCGATGAAATTTATAGAATCTTGTCACGTTATTGAATAAGTTTTGAATTAATCCAAGAATTACGTCGAAGAAAAATTGGAATATGTTGAGTAATTATGACAAAATTTTGAACTTATGTTTTTTATAATGCTTGCAACGAAACAAAAATGGGGTGTAAAAATTATGGAAAAGGTAGAAAGGAATATTATTGATCCTGTCGGTGAAGTCAATTTTAATAAACATAAGATCGAGTTCGGAAATATGTTGGACAAGCTACAAGCAAAATTAGAGACGTTTTTCGTAAAGAAAGGAATTCTTCTACTACTCATCGGATTTTTGCTTGGACGAGCCCTTATATTGTCTAAACTAACGCCTTTTGCCCTTCCTTTTTTTGCGGCTGTCTATTTCGTGAAAAAGGACAAAGCTCCTCTTGCTTTAATCGGACTAGTAGCTGGTGCAGCAACCCTTTCAATTGTGAATTCCGCATTTGCATTTTGCACAGCTTTCCTCTTTCTATTTGCCTTTCGATTAACAAAAAGATGGCTAAAAACAGAAGTTCGTGCAATCCCCTTTTATGTATTCTTCACTTTGGGTATTAGTGAGATTGGAAAAAGCTATCTAACAACAGGCAGTGTATCACTTTACGATGGAATGATGGCAGGGGTTGAGGCCAGCCTTGGCTTCATACTCACCCTGATTTTCCTTCAGAGTATCCCTCTTCTTTCAATAAGTAAAAGAAGACAAACTTTAAAAACCGAAGAAATAGTATGTCTTATTATTATGCTTGCATCTATTATGACAGGAACCATTGGTTGGTCATTGTATGATTTATCTATTGAACATATTATGTCAAGGTATTTAGTATTGGTATTCTCCTTTGTTGCAGGGGCAACAGTAGGTTCTACTGTCGGAGTTGTGACGGGATTAATATTCAGTCTGGCGAACATTACTAGTTTCTATCATATGAGTTTATTAGCCTTTTCGGGGCTGTTAGGAGGGCTTTTAAAAGAAGGAAAAAAAGTAGGGGTAGCCGTTGGGCTATTAATAGCAACTTTATTGATTGGTATGTACGGAGAGGGTGGTGGCTCTCTTTACAAAACCGTCTTAGAAACATCTGCTGCGATTCTATTATTTTTCCTGACACCTCAAGCACTAACATCTAAACTAGCCAAGCATATCCCTGGAACACCTGAGTATTCTGCTGAGCAACAGCAGTATATGAGAAAAATGAGGGATGTAACTGCACAAAGAGTGGAACAATTCTCTTCTGTCTTTCAAGCGCTGTCAGACAGTTTTTCATCATTAGATGAAAGTGGAGAAATAGACAAAGATAGAGAACTTGACTTTTTCCTTGGAAACGTAACAGAAAAGACCTGTCAAACTTGCTTTAAAAAGGAAAATTGCTGGTCCAGAAACTTTAATACAACTTATGAATACATGAAGGATATTATGAATGAAATGGATCACAACTCTGGTGTTGTGCCATTAAAGCTTTCACGAGACTGGGAGAAACATTGCACAAAGTCCAAAAAGGTAGTTGATGCGATTCAACAGGAGCTAACCTTCTATCAAGCGAATCAAAAGCTGAAGAAACAAGTGCAGGAAAGTAGAAGGCTTGTAGCTGACCAACTTCTGGGTGTTTCAACAGTAATGGGGAACTTTGCAAAGGAGATTCAAAGGGAAAGAGATAATCATTATAAGCAAGAAGAGCTTATTCTAGAAGCATTACGAGAGTATGGTGTTCATATTGAACATGTTGAGATCTACAGCCTTGAACAAGGAAATGTTGATATAGATATAACCATTCCATATTGCAATGGACATGGAGAGTGTGAAAAGCTCATAGCACCTATGCTTTCAGACATATTAGGGGAAAACATCGTTGTAAATGCAGAAGAGTGTGCTTCCTATCCAAATGGCTATTGTCATGTAACGTTTCGTTCGGCGAAAGCTTTTACAATTGACACAGGGGTTGCCCATGCGGCAAAAGATGGGGGCTTTGTATCAGGTGATAGTTATTCAACGATTGAGCTTGGTGGTGGTAAGCATGCTGTTGCCATTAGCGATGGAATGGGAAATGGGGAAAGAGCCCATATCGAAAGCCAGGAAACTCTCCAACTTCTACAGAAAATTCTACAATCAGGGATAGAGGAGAAGGTGGCTATTAAGTCAGTCAATTCCGTCTTGTCTCTTCGTACAACGGATGAAATTTTCTCGACCTTAGATTTAGCAATGATTGATCTTCAAAATGCCGCAGTAAAATTCTTGAAAATTGGTTCAACACCAAGTTTTATTAAGAGGGGTAATGCGGTTATTAAAGTCCAAGCGAGTAATCTTCCGATGGGTATTATTCAGGAGTTTGATGTGGATGTGGTAAGTGAACAGTTAAAGGCTGGTGATCTCCTTATCATGATGAGTGATGGAGTGTTTGAAGGGCCTAAGCATGTAGAGAACTACGAACTATGGATGAAACGAAAAATCGGAGAGTTAGTAACAGATGATCCACAAGAGGTGGCGGATTTAATTATGGAAGAGGTAATTCGCTCTCGTTCTGGGCATATTGAGGATGATATGACAGTCGTTGTTTCAAAAATTAAACATAATACTCCGAAGTGGTCTTCTATACCGATTAATAAATATCGACAAAAAGCAAACTAGTTATTTTATACAGTAAAGAGAAAATATATGTATATTTCCTCTCCAACTAGTCGAAAATGTTAGCAACATTTAGACGTGGAGGGGAATCGAATGAAAGCTGGCACATTAAAACAAATTCTTTTGATAACTGATGGATGCTCAAACCAAGGAGAGGACCCAATTGCTGTTTCAGCTCTAGCAAAAGAACAAGGGATCACTGTGAATGTTATAGGAGTGATGGAACAGGATGTTATTGATGATCAAGGATTAAGAGAAATTGAGAATATCGCATTATCTGGTGGGGGAGTAAGCCAAGTAGTCTATGCACAGCAGCTTTCTCAAACCGTACAAATGGTTACAAGAAAGGCAATGACACAAACCCTTCAAGGAGTGGTAAACAAGGAATTACAGCAAATCCTAGGTGGTTCACAGACTGTAGAGGACCTACCTCCTGAAAAACGAGGCGAAGTAATGGAGGTTGTCGATGAGCTTGGAGAAAAGGTAGAGCTAGAAGTGTTGATTCTTGTCGATACAAGCGCAAGTATGAAACATAAGCTTCCAACGGTTAAAGAGGCTTTATTAGACCTATCGTTAAGCCTTAATGCTAGGTCAGGTGACAATCATTTTTCCGTTTTTGTATTTCCCGGGAAAAAGAATGATGTCGAAAAATTGCTAGATTGGACCCCGAGATTAGAATCATTAACTAGTATTTTCTCAAAACTTACAACAGGAGGAATTACACCTACTGGTCCCGCACTTCGTGAAGCACTGTCATCCTTTAAGAAAAAACGTTCGTTAAGGAGCCTACTTTCTCGTGATGATGAACAATACTTTGAAGAATCTGTCTAATATAACAGCAGGAACAATTGTTGAAGGGAAATGGCATAAGAATAGATATGTAATTGTCAAGGAGCTTGGGTACGGAGCAAACGGAATTGTTTATCTTGCTCAATACTTAAATCAGTATGTAGCAATAAAGTTGAGTCATAATGGCATGTCAATTACTTCTGAGGTCAATGTCCTCAAATCCTTTGCGAAGGTCCAAGGGTCAACCCTAGGGCCTTCTTTGGTTGATGTGGATGATTGGATAAGACCGTCAGGAAAGGTATCCTTTTATGCAATGGAATATATTAAAGGGCCAGATTTTTTAACGTTTATACAACAGAAGGGGTCAGTATGGATTGAAGTTCTCGTGCTACAGTTACTCTCCGATCTCCATTTATTGCATATCAATGGGTGGACTTTTGGTGACTTAAAGCCAGAAAATTTAATCGTTACAGGACCACCATCGAAAATTCGTTGTATTGATGTTGGAGGTACAACCATTCAAGGTAGAGCAATCAAGGAATTCACTGAGTTTTATGATAGGGGATATTGGGGACTTGGTTCAAGAAAAGCAGATCCAGCTTACGATTTGTTTGCAGTTGCTATGATTATGATCAATACAGCCTACCCCAAACGGTTCCAGAAAACTTCAGGTGGTCTTAATCAGCTACAGATGATGATTAGACAAAAGTCTGAATTACAAAAATTTGAACAAGTGATTAATCATGCACTGCAAGGGAAATACCAAACAGCAATGGATATGAGAAAAGCAATACTTGAAGGCAATCATGCTCCTGCTCAGCCAAATACAACGAAGGTTTCAAATGTCCAAGCACAAAAGCAACGCTCCAAATCAGCTGTTCAGCAGCAAAGAAGTCAGGTGCAAAATCAAACGGGTCAAAGTCGTCAAATCATTGTAAAAAAGAAAAAGAAAAGGCATGCGCTAGAAACAATGCTCATCGTAACGACACTGTCCTTTCTTTATTTCCTTTATATATATGGACAGTTATAAAAAAGTGATAAATTAATCCCTTAGTTTTTGAAGGAATGTATAGAACATGGTAAGCTAATGATAAGACAATGAAGTAAGGAAGAATCTCATGCTTGAACAGAAAGTAGAAGCTTTTCTAACACGAAAACAAATAAACTTAATGGGAGCTAGCATTTTAGTAGGTGTATCGGGAGGCCCAGATTCCCTCGCACTTCTACATTTCCTATGGAGACGTCAGGAGCGGTACCAACTAAAACTTTTTGTTGCACATGTCGATCATATGTTTAGAGGAGGTGAGTCCGAGCGTGAAGCAAGGTTTGTTCAGTCCTTTTGTGAAGAAAGGAACATTCCTGTAACGGTTCGTTCTATAAATGTACCATTGTACATAGAAGAAACAGGGTTAAGCTCCCAGGTAGCTGCTAGAGAATGCAGATACTCTTTTTTTCAAGAAACGATGAGAAGGGAAAACCTTCGCTATTTGATGCTCGGACATCACGGGGATGACCAAATGGAAACGGTAATTATGAGGTTAACAAGAGGAAGTTCAGGAAAAGCTAGAGTCGGTATTCCTTTTTCAAGACCATTTGATAGTGGGACACTTCTAAGACCTTTTCTTTGCGTCTCTAAACAAGAAATAGAAGAATACTGCCAAAGGAATATGCTAGATCCAAGAAGAGACCCTAGTAATGAAAGTGACAAATATAGTAGAAATCGATTTCGCCACACCATCCTTCCTTTTTTGAAAGCTGAAAACCCTAGGGTACATGAGCATTTTCAAAGGTTTAGTGAGGAAATGGAAGAAACAGAGCGATTTTTGGAGGGCCTGGCAAACCAGCAATTAACAAAGGTCATGAAATTTCAAAGTGACGAAAAAATTGTTGTTGACATTCAAACACTATGCTCAATGCCAATGCCTTTACAAAGAAGAGTGATTAAACTAATATTAAACTATCTTTATAAGCATCAACCAGCTTCCCTTTCTGCTGTTCATATTGAACAGATCTTTTCTCTTATCAACAATCCTCAGCCCTCCGGTGTGATTGATTTACCTGAAAAATTAAAGGTAAATCGTTCGTATGGAGAGTTGCAATTGGAATTTCAACATTCCCTACCAAAGGATATATCCTTTGAGGTTGAATTAACGGTTGGAAAAACTTTATTACCAACAGGGGATTTCATTACTTGGGAATATGTTGATAAAGAAATAGAATATACTAACATTAATCAGCTTCTACTTCCTTTAACCTACAGTAATCTTCCGCTGAAGGTCAGAACAAGGAGAGAGGGAGACCGAATGAGAGTGAAAGGGATGAAAGGAACAAAAAAGATTAAAGATATCTTTATTGATCAGAAGCTACCCATTATTGAGAGAAATAGGTGGCCTATTGTTACAGACTCAAATGATCATATCATTTGGATTCCCGGAATAAAGAAATCAGATACATCTTCTTTCGTTCAAGCTGATGAAAAGAAATACATACTTTTACAATATAACAAGCAATGATCTTCTAGGGGGCACAAGCAAATCATGATGAAAAATGACATTGAAAAAGTTTTATTTTCTGAAGAAGAAATTCAGGAGAAAATCAAGGAGTTGGGGGCAAAACTATCACAAGATTATAGTGATAAGTTTCCGTTAGCAATTGGCGTACTTAAGGGTGCGATGCCTTTTATGGCAGACCTTTTAAAACGAATGGATACATACCTTGAAATGGATTTTATGGATGTGTCAAGTTACGGGAATTCAACAGTCTCTTCTGGTGAAGTGAAAATTTTGAAGGATTTAGATACTTCAGTAGAGGGGAGAGATATATTAATAATCGAAGACATCATTGATAGTGGGTTAACACTTAGCTATCTGGTTGAGCTTTTCCGTTACCGCAAAGCAAAGTCAATTAATATTGTCACTTTATTAGATAAACCAACTGGTCGTAAGGCTGATATAGCGGCAGATTATGTTGGATTTATCGTTCCTGATGAGTTTGTTGTAGGTTATGGTCTCGATTATGCAGAGAAATACCGCAATTTACCTTACATTGGGGTTTTAAAGCCGGAAGTTTATACGACAAATAACGAGTAAGCGTACGACAAAAGAATTAGTATAGTATGCATATTACATAGGCATATTCATATACTGGAACAATTTTCTATGTTACTATTTACTATAGTTTGGTTACCCGTGGGAGGAGGTAAGGGATGAATCGGATTTTTCGTAATACCATCTTTTATTTATTAATTTTTCTAGTGATTATTGGTGTGGTTAGCTTTTTTAATGGTAATAATGAACCAACCGAAAATATATCTTATAGTAAATTCGTAGACCATCTTGAAGCTAAGCAGGTGGAATCCATCTCAGTACAGCCAGAAAGAGGAGTTTATGAAGTTCGTGGGACACTTGAAGGTGCTGAAGAAGGAAAATCATTTATTACTTATGTATGGAACAGTGAAAGTCTATTACAAAAGATTGAGCAGGCAGACCCTACTGTGGATGTGCTTCCAGCGAAGGAAACAAGTGGTTGGGTAACTTTCTTTACTTCTATTATTCCGTTTGTCATTATCTTTATTTTGTTCTTCTTCCTTTTAAATCAGGCACAAGGCGGTGGAAGCCGTGTCATGAATTTTGGAAAGAGCAAGGCGAAGCTTTACAATGACGACAAGAAGAAGGTTCGTTTCAAAGATGTAGCTGGTGCTGATGAAGAGAAGCAAGAGCTCGTTGAAGTTGTTGAATTTTTAAAGGATCCTCGTAAATTCGCAGAACTAGGTGCGCGTATTCCAAAAGGGGTACTTTTGGTAGGACCTCCTGGTACCGGTAAAACATTATTAGCTCGTGCGGTAGCTGGTGAAGCGGGTGTACCGTTCTTCTCAATCAGTGGATCTGACTTTGTTGAGATGTTTGTTGGGGTAGGGGCATCACGTGTACGTGACTTGTTCGAAAATGCAAAGAAAAATGCTCCTTGTATTATCTTTATTGACGAAATTGATGCAGTTGGACGTCAGCGTGGTGCTGGTCTTGGCGGTGGACACGATGAGCGTGAACAAACGCTAAACCAATTGCTTGTAGAGATGGATGGGTTCGGAGCAAACGAAGGAATCATTATTGTTGCTGCAACAAACCGTCCGGATATTCTAGACCCTGCCTTGCTTCGTCCTGGACGTTTTGACCGTCAAATTACTGTTGATCGTCCGGATGTTAAAGGCCGTGAAGCGGTATTAAAAGTGCATGCACGAAACAAGCCGCTTGATGAAGCAGTAAACTTAAAAGCTATTGCTGCTCGAACTCCAGGGTTTTCTGGTGCAGACCTTGAAAACTTATTGAACGAGGCGGCATTAGTTGCTGCTCGTCAAAATAAGAAAAAGGTCGATATGACAGATATCGATGAAGCAACTGATCGTGTTATTGCGGGGCCTGCGAAAAAGAGTCGTGTTATTTCTAAAAAAGAACGAAATATTGTTGCTTTCCATGAAGCGGGTCATACGGTTATTGGTGTAGTGTTAGAGGAAGCAGAAATGGTTCATAAAGTAACGATTGTCCCTCGTGGGCAAGCAGGTGGATATGCGGTAATGCTTCCAAAAGAAGATCGTTACTTCATGACAAAACCAGAGTTGCTTGATAAAATTGTTGGCTTACTAGGAGGACGTGTTGCTGAGGAAATCGTCTTCGGTGAAGTAAGTACAGGAGCACATAATGACTTCCAACGTGCAACAGGAATTGCCCGCCGAATGGTTACGGAATTCGGTATGAGTGATAAGTTAGGTCCATTACAATTTGGTCAATCTTCTGGTGGTCAAGTGTTCTTAGGTAGAGATCTTCACAATGAACAAAACTATTCAGACAAGATTGCGTATGAAATCGATCTTGAGATCCAAACCATTATTAAAGAGTGTTATGCTAAAGCTAAAAAGGTTCTTACTGAAAATCGAGAAAAACTTGATTTAATAGCAAATACACTTCTTGAAGTAGAAACTCTAGATGCTGAGCAAATAAAGCACCTAGTTGAAAAAGGAACACTTCCTGATCGACCATCTAGTGATGAAGGTGTAACTACAAATCCTACAACATCAGTGGTAGATGATGTGAAAGTGAACATCGGTGGAAAGAAGGAAGAAGAATCGCCATTAGATGAGCCATCTTCAAATGAAAGTACACTACCTGATTTAAGAAGTAAAAAAGAATAATAAATCTTAAGAGGTACTCTTTTACTGAGTGCCTCTTTTCTATGCTTGCGTTGGATAGTTATGGTATGATGTTGGCAGAATGAAACTAAAGGTTAAGAAATTTTAATAAAGTGGTGAGACGTTTGATATTTGTATTTGACGTGGGTAATACCAATATTGTGTTAGGTGTATATGATCGTGAGGAATTAAAACATCATTGGAGAATAGAAACAAACCGTTCAAAAACAGAAGATGAATTTGGAATGATTATTAAGAATCTGTTTACTCATGCCAATCTTTCTTTTTCCGATATAGACGGAATCATTATCTCTTCCGTTGTACCGCCCATCATGTTCTCATTAGAACGTATGTGCCAAAAGTATTTCCATATAAAGCCTTTAGTTGTGGGGCCAGGAATCAAAACCGGGTTAAATATAAAGTATGAAAACCCAAGAGAAGTTGGAGCAGACCGTATTGTTAATGCAGTAGCTGCTATCCATGAGTATGGAAGTCCACTGATCATTGTTGATTTTGGTACGGCAACAACCTATTGTTACATAGATGAACATAAGCAATACATGGGGGGAGCCATTGCTCCTGGTATTAATATTTCAACAGAAGCTCTTTATACACGGGCTGCCAAGCTGCCGAGGATAGAAATTGCTCGTCCAGATGGAGTTGTGGGGAAAAACACGGTTGCTGCCATGCAAGCGGGGATTCTTTATGGCTATGTAGGCCAGGTTGAAGGAATTGTCAAACGCATGAAGGATCAAAGTAAAGAAAAGACTACCGTTATTGCTACAGGGGGATTATCAAACCTTATTGCACAAGAATCTAATATTATTGACATTGTTGATCCATTTTTAACATTAAAGGGACTTCAGATAATTTATAAAAGAAATTTGGAAACGATAAAGTAAGATAACAGCTTTGTATGACTGAAAGGGGTAAACAAATGAGTGACTATTTAATAAAAGCTCTTGCATATGATGGGCAAGTTCGAGCCTACGCGACTAGGAGTACAGAAACAGTAGGAGAGGCACAAAGACGTCATTATACATGGCCGACTGCATCAGCTGCCTTAGGGAGAGCTATGACTGCAGGTGTTATGATGGGGGCTATGTTAAAAGGTGAAGAAAAAATCACTATAAGGATAAATGGTGGGGGTCCTCTTGGTCCGATTTTAATTGATACAAATGCAAAAGGGGAAGTACGCGGATATGTAACCAATCCTCAAACTCATTTTGATTTGAATGAACATGGAAAGCTGGATGTTCGGAGAGCAGTTGGAACAGATGGTTTTTTATCGGTTGTTAAAGATATTGGACTACGTGAGAACTTTACAGGTCAAGTACCTCTTATCTCAGGAGAACTGGGTGAGGACTTTACTTATTACTTTGTCACTTCAGAACAAGTTCCTTCATCTGTGGGAGTAGGTGTCTTAGTAAATCCAGATAATAGTATTCTTGCTGCAGGTGGATTTATTATTCAGTTGATGCCTGGAACCGAAGATAAAACCATTACGGAAATAGAAAATCGCTTAAAAACCATTGAACCCATCTCTAAGATGATTGAAAAGGGCCTCACTCCTGAACAAATACTAAATGAGCTACTAGGTAAAGAAAACGTAAAAATCCTCGAAACATTGCCTGTTACTTTCTCATGTACATGTTCAAAGGAGAAATTCTCTAATGGAATCATCTCTTTAGGTAAAGAGGAAATAGAAGATATGATTGTCACAGATGGGCAAGCTGAAGCACAATGCCACTTCTGTAATGAAAAATATCAATTTACGAAAGAAGAATTAGAGAGCTTAAAGGAACAGGCAAAATTTTAATAAAAACCTGGGGGAGAAATGGTGGATAAAAGGTATGTAAAGTCTTTAGTTGTCGGCCTTCTCTTGCTTAATTGTGCAACCATTATTTTTTTCTTATCACGGGATAACGGCGGTAGTAAAGAGGTAGTGGCAACGATAGGGAATGAGACAATAACTAGACAGGAATGGCTTGGGGAAATGGAAGTGCGTTATGGTCGCGATGTATTGAGTGAGATGATTGATCAAAAAGCAATTGCTCAATTAGCTAATAAATATGATATCTCAATTTCAAAAAAAGCAGTAGATAGGGAGCTTCTCCTAGTGAAAACCATGTACGGTTCAGGATCTAATGAGAACTTAGATGAAGAGAAGTGGAGACAGCAAATTCAATATAGCATCATGCTTGATGAGCTTCTGACAAAAGATGTGGTAGTGGAAGAAGAGGATCTAAAAAAGTTTTATGAAGAAAATTCTAGCCTGTACGAAATTCCAACGGCTTACCACCTTTCTCATATCATTGTAGAGACGGAAGAAGAAGCAACAAAGGCACTAGAGGAACTTGAACAAGGTACAAGTTTTGAGGCTTTAGCAATGGAACGCTCCATTGATGAATTCAGTGCAAATCAAGGGGGCGATATTGGTTATGTTAGTGAAGAAATGGATCAGTATGCCCGAGATTATTTAGCAGCTGTCAAGAAGTTGAAGGAAAACGAGTGGACAGGTCCGATTAAAACAGATAATGGTTTTTCTATTGTTATGCTCCACGATCAAATAAAAGGAAGAACGTTTGAGTATAAAGATGTGAAAGACAGTATTCGAAGACAAATAGCCTTAGAACAAATGGATGTAACCGCAACGGCGCGTGACTTTTGGGAGGAGGCTAAGGTTGATTGGTTTTACGAACAGAACTAGGATAGTTCATTAGAACGATTTTTTACTTGAAATATCAGTAGAGTTTTGTGTAAAAAGATTGACACTTGGCAAATTTATGATATAAATTAAATTAAACCAATAAAATTAGTCGGAATAAGGAGTGGTTGTTGATGGTACGTGTAGCAAACTCTATTTCAGAACTAGTCGGACAAACGCCGATTGTAAAGCTTAATCGCCTTGTTGAAGAAGGTAGTGCAGATGTATATTTAAAGCTTGAATATATGAATCCAGGAAGCTCAGTAAAAGACCGTATTGCTCTTGCAATGATTGAGTCAGCTGAAGAGAGTGGAGAACTTAAAGCTGGAGATACGATTGTTGAGCCAACGAGTGGTAACACGGGAATTGGTCTTGCTATGGTTGCTGCAGCAAAAGGGTATAGAGCTATTCTAGTTATGCCTGAAACGATGAGTATGGAAAGACGTAACCTTCTTCGTGCATACGGAGCAGAGCTTGTTTTAACACCTGGTCCAGAAGGAATGGGTGGAGCTATTCGTAAAGCGGAAGAACTTGCAAAAGAAAATGGCTATTTTATGCCACAACAATTTAAAAACGTATCTAACCCTGAAGTTCATAGAAGAACGACAGGTAAGGAAATTGTTGAGCAAATGAGTGAAGGTCTTGATGCGTTCGTTGCAGGGATCGGTACGGGTGGAACGATTACAGGTGCAGGTCAAGTTCTTAAGCAAAATTTTGACAATGTTAAAATATATGCGGTTGAACCGGTTGATTCACCTGTATTATCTGGTGGTAAGCCAGGTCCACACAAAATTCAAGGGATCGGTGCAGGTTTTGTTCCTGATATTCTTGATACAAAGGTCTACGACGAAGTGATTCAAATCTCTAATGACCAAGCTTTCGAATATGCACGTCGTGCAGCAAAGGAAGAAGGAATTCTTGGAGGGATCTCTTCTGGGGCAGCTATCTGTGCTGCATTGAAGGTAGCAAAAGAGCTTGGAGCAGGTAAGAAAGTACTGGCAATTATTCCAAGTAACGGAGAACGTTACCTAAGTACTCCATTATATCAATTCGAAGATTAATCAAAACATTAGCAACAGTCCCTAGGGCTGTTGTTTTTATTTAGTAATAAGGTGAAAATATTATTGAACTATGAAAATTGTCTAGCTCTAGCGCCCAGCAACTAGTGTACTTCGATCTTCTCCCTACGATAAGTCAACATCGAATCGCTACGCTCTTCGTGTTTCCTTTATCTCAGTCGAAGCTCTCCAGTCCATACCTTGCTAGACGGGCGCTTCCGCTTTTCTGTGGCACATAGTAAAATAAGAAAATGGAACTTTTATTTTCACTTTTTTAAAGGGGAGAACCTTTTTTGAAAATATTAACATTAAATAGCAAACAGATACCTTTTGATAAAGAAAGGTTTTACCACAAGTACAGAGAGCTTTCTGGGTCATATCAACACCATGTGTTGTTAGAAAGTGGCCGAGGTGGACGATACAATATTGCTGCTTTTGGGCCAGAAACAATCTTTATAGGGAAAAATAACAAACTAACAATTGTTGAAAAGGGAAATAAGCAGGAACAACAAGGAAATCCTCTTCATTTAATGAAAGAATATATGGCTCAATATAAGCTTGAGCGTAAGGTAGGACTTCCGGATTTTCAAGGAGGCCTTATAGGTTATATCAGCTATGATTATGTGCGCTATATAGAGAAACTGCCTAAATTTTCATCGGATGATTTGGAAATGCCGGAGGTTTATTTTTTCCTATTTAATGAATGGTTTGTATTTGATCATGAAGAGGAAACACTCTGGCTCTTGGAGATTCAAGAAAAGGGATATGAAAATACGGATGCTCTCAAAGAGTGGGAGTCAAAGTGGACAGGCCCAATAGTGAAGTTCGAACAAGAAAGAATCACTTTTGATAATGATGAGCTTCATGTATCCATGAACGACGAACAGTTTATGAAAGCGGTAGAAAGAATTCAAGAATACATTGCACAAGGTGACATCTTTCAAGTAAATTTATCTGTCCGCCAAGCAAAAGCGATATCTATTCCAGCGGTGAATGTATACGATCAGCTCAGACAATTGAATCCGTCACCGTATATGAGTTATTTACATACCCCTGAGTTTCAGATTGTAGGTGGGTCTCCCGAGCTCCTTGTTAAAAAGCATGGTAAAGAGGTTAGTACCAGGCCAATTGCTGGGACCCGTTCTCGAGGAGAGAATGAAGAAGAAGATCTAAGACTTGCTAAGGAACTCATCGAAAATGAAAAAGAGAGAGCAGAGCATGTGATGCTCGTTGATTTAGAACGAAATGATTTAGGAAGAGTTTGTGAGTACGGAACGGTTGAAGTAAACGAATTTATGGTAATTGAAAGATATTCGCATGTTATGCATATTGTCTCGAATGTTAGAGGAGTCATACGACCAGATCAAACATCCTTTGATTTGATTGATGCTGCCTTTCCTGGTGGTACAATTACAGGAGCTCCTAAGGTTCGAACAATGGAAATTATTGAAGAGCTCGAGCCGGTTCAGCGTGGAATTTACACAGGTTCTATGGGTTGGATTGGTTTTAATGATGACATGGAAATTAATATTGTCATTCGCACAATGTTAGTAAAAGACGGACAAGCTTTTGTTCAAGCGGGAGCGGGAATTGTCATTGATTCCAATCCTAAGCATGAATATAAAGAATCTTTGAAAAAGGCAATGGCTCTATGGAGAGCAAAAGAACTGGCGGAAAAAGGTGAATTCCATTGATTTTAATGATAGATAATTATGACTCATTTACTTTTAATCTTGTTCAGTACTTAGGTGAACTTGGTGAGACTTTGGAAGTTAAGCGAAATGACGCCATAAGTATTAAAGACATTCAAGAGTTAGGTCCAAACTTTCTTATGGTTTCACCGGGCCCGTGTAGCCCGAATGAAGCAGGGATATCATTAAGGGCGATAGAGGAATTTGCAGGGAAGATTCCTATTTTTGGTGTATGCCTAGGTCATCAGTCGATCGCACAAGTATTCGGGGGAGATGTTGTGCAAGCAGAGCGGTTAATGCATGGCAAGACCTCTCTAATGTATCATGATGGAAAAACAATCTTTGAAGGGTTACCAAACCCTTTTCCTGCAACAAGGTACCATTCCTTAATTGTAAAGAGAGAAACGCTACCAGAATGTTTTGAAATATCTGCTTGGACAAAAGAAGGAGAAATCATGGCGATCAGGCATAAGGAGCTTCCGATAGAGGGGGTTCAATTCCATCCAGAGTCCATTATGACTACCGCAGGGAAACAATTGCTTCAGAATTTTGTTTCGTTTTACAAAATGGAACTGTCTCCAGAGTATGAGGGATCATGATGTATTTGTATATGAACGGAGAAATTATCAAGGAAGACCAGGCAAGAATCTCCCCCTTTGACCATGGTTTCCTTTATGGAATGGGACTATTTGAAACATTTCGTGTATATGAAGGTCATCCCTTTTTATTAGTAGATCATCTTGAGCGGCTAAATAGTAGTTTAACGATGATTGGAATTCATAAGAGCCTAAATAAAGACGAAGTGATTCAAGCCCTCAAGCTTCTATTGGAAAAAAACAAGTTGGCCAATGCTTATATACGACTAAACGTATCAGCAGGTGTCGGAGCGGTCGGTTTACCAGTAGAGCCGTATGAACATGCCAATGTAATGATGTTTGTAAAGCCTCTCCCTGAAGCTGGTGGTCCGACAGAGAAGGAAGCTCAGTTTCTGAAGGTCAGTCGTAATACTCCGGAAGGTCCCTTACGTTTAAAGTCTCATCATTATATGAATAATCTATTGGCAAAAAAAGAAATAGGAAATCGGACAGATGTGGAAGGGATCTTTCTAACAAAAGATGGATGTATTGCAGAAGGAATTGTCTCAAATATTTTCTGGGTAATAGATAACCAATTGTTTACCCCTGACCTAGGTACAGGGATATTAAATGGAATCACCCGATCATTTATAAAAGAACTTGCTAGTAAAAGGGGAATACAGGTTAAGGAAGGTTTCTATAAACCAGATGTACTTAATACAGCTACTGAGATATTTGTTACAAACTCGATTCAAGAGATTGTCGCGATTTCGAAAGTAGATTCACTTGTATTTCCAGGTGTAAAGGGTGAGTTTTTTCAAGTGCTGCACAAAGAGTATCGTTTGCATTCAAATAGTCTTTGGAGTAGAAGGGAAATAAATTAACAAAGGGGGCAATCAATTGATTACTGCCGGACCATATATATTAGATTTTGAGAAGAAAACAATCATCATGGGAATCTTAAATGCTACCCCTGATTCTTTTTCAGATGGTGGAAGCTTTAATAGAATTGATGAAGCGGTCAAACGAGCGATTGAGATGGTGGAAGAAGGAGCAGATATTATTGATATCGGCGGGGAGTCCACAAGGCCTGGGGCGAGATTTATACCTGCAGAAGAAGAAATTGAACGTGTGGTTCCTGTTATAAAAGCTATATCAAAAGCGGTTGATGTTCCTATATCCATCGATACATATAAAGCAGATGTTGCTAGAGAGGCACTGGCTGCTGGAGCTCATATTATTAATGATGTATGGGGTGCTAAGGCTGACGCGAATATGAAACAGGTAGCGGCTGAAACAAAGGCACCAATTATTCTAATGCATAACCGGGAGGATCGGAACTATCAGTCTTTTTTCAGGGATGTTATGAATGATTTATATGAAAGCATAACACTAGTGAAGGAAGCTGGTGTGAGTGATGAACAAATTATATTAGATCCCGGCATTGGTTTTGCAAAGAATGTAAAGTTAAACTTGGAAATGATGAGACATCTACATAAGCTTGTGGCTATCGGTTACCCCGTTCTTCTCGGAACCTCTCGTAAATCAATGATAGGTGCTGTATTAGACTTACCTGTACATGAACGAATGGAAGGAACCGGAGCAACTGTATGTTACGGTATTCAACAGGGATGCCAAATCGTTAGAGTTCACGATGTGAAGGAAATTAGTCGAATGGCAAAAATGATGGATGCGATGATGGGAAAAGGAGAATATGATGGATAAAATTTACGTTAACCGTATGCAATTTTATGGTTTTCATGGTGTATTCCCAGAAGAGAATCGATTAGGACAGAGATTTATGGTTGATCTTGTTGTTGAAGTGGATTTGAAGAAGGCGGGCCAAAGCGATAACTTGAATGAATCTATTAACTATGGTGAGCTCTACCAACTGTGTAAAGACATTGTAGAAGGTGAACCATTTAAGCTAGTAGAATCAGTTGCTGAGGAAATTGCTTCACGTGTTTTAAGAGAATATTCTAAAGCCCATTCTGTAACGGTAAAGGTAATCAAGCCTGATCCACCGATTCAAGGACATTACGAATCAGTCGCAGTTGAAATAATGAGGAGTAGATCAAATTGAATAACTTGGCCTATATTGCCTTAGGTACAAATATGGGAGACCGATATAAAAACCTAGTAGATGCAATCCATTATTTAAAAGAGGAGACCGAAATTCAGTTGGTAAAATGCTCCTCTATTTATGATACGGTTCCGGTTGGATATACAGAACAAGATGACTTTTTAAATATGGTAATCTTGATTAGAACAACACTTACACCGTATGAATTATTAGAAATATGCCTTCGTATTGAAAAGGATTTAGGGAGAAAAAGGGAATTTAAATGGGGTCCAAGAATAATAGACCTTGACATTTTGCTCTACAATCAAGAAAATATTGAAGCAGAGAACCTTATTGTTCCACATCCAAGAATGCAGGAACGCGCCTTTGTTCTTGCGCCATTACTTGAGATAGATTCTTCGATCATCATACCTAATCAGGAGAAGTCGATAGAGGACTATTTTAATATGAACGCTGAAAAAGAAGGGGTACGAATATGGAAGCAGAAAAATGGGGAAGACGTATTCGCGCTTTTCGAAAACTAAAGGGTTATACACAAGAAGGGTTTGCTAAGGAAATCGGTGTTTCTGTTTCTGTGTTGGGCGAAATAGAACGAGGAAATCGAATGCCTTCAGATCATTTAGTGGAAACAGCGGCTCAAGCACTGAAAGTTTCTATAAAGGATTTAATGCCACAAGAGGTGGATGAATAAATATATTATTTAAGTTGGAGGGGTAACATGCTTAAAATTGGTGATATTGAAATGAAAAATCAAGTAGTGTTAGCTCCAATGGCCGGAATATGTAATGCTGCTTTCCGTTTAACGGTTAAAGAGTTTGGTGCAGGTCTAGTTTGTGCGGAGATGGTTAGTGATAAAGGAATTATTTTGAAAAACGAAAAAACAATGAATATGCTTTACATCGATGAGAGAGAGAAGCCATTGAGCTTGCAAATCTTTGGCGGTGAGAAAGATACATTAGTCCAAGCTGCTAAGTTCGTTGATGAAAACACTAATGCGGATATTATTGATATTAATATGGGATGTCCGGTTCCGAAAATCACAAAATGTGATGCAGGAGCAAAGTGGCTTTTAGATCCTAATAAAATTTATGAAATGGTTTCTGCGGTTACGGATGTTGTGAAAAAGCCGGTTACAGTAAAAATGCGTATGGGCTGGGATGAAGATCATATTTATGCTGTTAAGAATGCCCAGGCCGTTGAACGAGCTGGCGGTAAGGCGGTTTCTTTACATGGTCGTACTCGTGTCCAAATGTACGAAGGAAAAGCAAACTGGGATATTATACGTGAAGTTAAGCAATCAATCGGCATTCCTTTAATCGGTAATGGGGATGTAATGACTCCTCAAGATGCAAAGCGTATGCTAGAAGAAACCGGCTGTGATGGAGTAATGATCGGTCGTGCAGCTCTAGGGAACCCTTGGATGATCTACCGTACGGTTAAATACCTTGAATCAGGAGAGCTCATGGGTGAGCCAACCGTTCGTGAAAAAATTGATGTGTGCATTCTTCACCTAGATCGTCTGATCGCTCTTAAAGGGGAATATGTAGCTGTCCGTGAAATGCGTAAGCATGCAGCTTGGTATTTAAAAGGCATTAAAGGAAATGCGAAGGTACGTAATGGGATAAATGAGTGTAATACACGTGCGGACCTCGTTACTTTATTAACGGCTTTAGTTGTAGAAGCAGAAGAAAAAGAAGCGATGGTATCTCAAGTAGGTTAAGGTTTGACTTCTAAGCGAACATTCAATATAATACCTTTGATTATGCAAACTGCCAGTTGATGCTGGCAGTTTTTATTTTATTTTACTTTTTTAATGTCTGTTTTTCTCACTTTGTGTAAAATAATATAGTATGCTTATAAGATGGTGTTATTACATAAATTCAAGCAATTGATGTTTGATAGATACAAGAAGGAAAATGGAGTTGATAAAAATGAGTCATGAGGAACTTAATGACCAATTGCAAGTTAGAAGAGAAAAGCTAGCTTCTCTTCAAGAAAAAGGTCTCGATCCATTCGGAAAGAGATTTGAACGTTCTGGTTTCTCCCAAGAGTTTATTAGTCAGTACGGAGAAATGGAAAAAGAAGAACTCGCAAATAAAAATATTGCAGTAACGATTGCTGGACGTATCATGACAAAGCGTGGAAAAGGTAAAGCTGGCTTTGCACATATCCAAGACCTAAAGGGACAATTGCAAATATATGTTCGTCAAGATGCTGTGGGTGAAGAGCAATATGAAATCTTTAATATTGCTGATTTAGGAGATATTGTTGGTGTAACTGGTACATTGTTTAAGACACAAGTAGGAGAGCTTTCTGTAAAGGTAGAAGACTTTCAGCTTTTAACAAAGTCATTACGACCACTGCCTGATAAATTCCACGGCCTGAAGGACGTTGAACAGCGCTATCGTCAACGTTATGTTGACCTTATTATGAGTCAAGAAAGCAGACACACATTCATTACTCGTAGTTTGATCATTCAATCAATGAGAAGATACCTTGATTCTAAGGGGTACCTTGAAGTAGAAACGCCTATGATGCATGCTATTGCAGGTGGGGCATCTGCTCGTCCGTTCATTACACACCATAATGCATTAGATATGGAATTATATATGCGTATTGCAATCGAACTTCACTTAAAGCGCCTGATTGTCGGTGGCTTAGAAAAAGTTTATGAAATTGGACGTGTGTTCCGTAACGAAGGTGTATCTACTCGTCATAATCCTGAATTTACAATGATTGAACTGTATGAGGCTTATGCTGATTATCAAGATATTATGAGCCTTACAGAAAACTTAATTGCTCACATTGCTCAAGAAGTATTAGGGACAACTACTATTCAATACGGTGAATATGAAGTAAACCTTAAGCCAGAGTGGAAGAGACTTCATATGGTAGACGCGATTAAGGAATATACAGGTGCTGATTTCTGGAAGGAAATGAGTGTAGAAGAAGCAAGAGCCTTAGCGAAGGAACATGGAGTAGAAATTAAAGATACTATGCTTTATGGCCATATTGTTAACGAGTTCTTCGAGCAAAAAGTAGAAGAAAAGTTAATTCAGCCGACATTTATATATGGTCATCCAGTTGAAATTTCTCCTCTTGCTAAGAAGAATGATCAAGATCCTCGCTTCACAGATCGTTTTGAATTATTCATTGTGGCTCGTGAACACGCGAATGCTTTCACTGAACTGAACGATCCGATTGATCAGCGTGAACGTTTTGAAGCACAATTAAAAGAGCGTGAAGAAGGAAATGATGAAGCGCATATGATGGATGATGACTTTATTGAAGCCCTTGAGTATGGTATGCCTCCTACAGGTGGTTTAGGAATCGGAATTGATAGACTCGTTATGCTCCTAACAAATGCACCTTCTATTAGAGATGTATTGTTATTCCCGGCAATGAGACATCGTTAACGATCTATGTAGCGTACAAGAATATGAACTATTCTTGTACGCATTTTTTTTATAAAAAACATGTTGCATTCAAATCGATATGGTGATATATTATTATCTGTTGCCGCAAAAGAAGTTAACCTTCTGAGAAAATAATTTAAAAAAGTTATTGACTCTCATAATTACTTCTGGTAATATTAAAAAGTCGCCCAAGAGCGACAAGCTAATAAATTGTTCTTTGAAAACTAAACAAATCATACGTCAACAAAAATGATTAGTGTTGAAATATACACTAGCCAACGTTTTAACTTTAAGAGCTAATCTTACTCTTTATTGGAGAGTTTGATCCTGGCTCAGGACGAACGCTGGCGGCGTGCCTAATACATGCAAGTCGAGCGGATCTTTGGGAGCTTGCTCCCAAAGGTTAGCGGCGGACGGGTGAGTAACACGTGGGCAACCTGCCTATGAGACTGGGATAACTCCGGGAAACCGGGGCTAATACCGGATAATTCTTTTCTACACATGTAGAAAAGCTGAAAGATGGTTTCGGCTATCACTCATAGATGGGCCCGCGGCGCATTAGCTAGTTGGTGAGGTAATGGCTCACCAAGGCGACGATGCGTAGCCGACCTGAGAGGGTGATCGGCCACACTGGGACTGAGACACGGCCCAGACTCCTACGGGAGGCAGCAGTAGGGAATCTTCCGCAATGGACGAAAGTCTGACGGAGCAACGCCGCGTGAGTGATGAAGGTTTTCGGATCGTAAAACTCTGTTGTTAGGGAAGAACAAGTACCGGAGTAACTGCCGGTACCTTGACGGTACCTAACCAGAAAGCCACGGCTAACTACGTGCCAGCAGCCGCGGTAATACGTAGGTGGCAAGCGTTGTCCGGAATTATTGGGCGTAAAGCGCGCGCAGGTGGTCTCTTAAGTCTGATGTGAAAGCCCCCGGCTCAACCGGGGAGGGTCATTGGAAACTGGGAGACTTGAGTGCAGGAGAGAAGAGTGGAATTCCACGTGTAGCGGTGAAATGCGTAGAGATGTGGAGGAACACCAGTGGCGAAGGCGACTCTTTGGCCTGTAACTGACACTGAGGCGCGAAAGCGTGGGGAGCAAACAGGATTAGATACCCTGGTAGTCCACGCCGTAAACGATGAGTGCTAAGTGTTAGAGGGTTTCCGCCCTTTAGTGCTGCAGCAAACGCATTAAGCACTCCGCCTGGGGAGTACGGCCGCAAGGCTGAAACTCAAAGGAATTGACGGGGGCCCGCACAAGCGGTGGAGCATGTGGTTTAATTCGAAGCAACGCGAAGAACCTTACCAGGTCTTGACATCCTCTGACAACCCTAGAGATAGGGCGTTCCCCTTCGGGGGACAGAGTGACAGGTGGTGCATGGTTGTCGTCAGCTCGTGTCGTGAGATGTTGGGTTAAGTCCCGCAACGAGCGCAACCCTTGATCTTAGTTGCCAGCATTCAGTTGGGCACTCTAAGGTGACTGCCGGTGACAAACCGGAGGAAGGTGGGGATGACGTCAAATCATCATGCCCCTTATGACCTGGGCTACACACGTGCTACAATGGGTGGTACAAAGGGCAGCAAAACCGCGAGGTCGAGCCAATCCCATAAAACCACTCTCAGTTCGGATTGTAGGCTGCAACTCGCCTACATGAAGCTGGAATCGCTAGTAATCGCGGATCAGCATGCCGCGGTGAATACGTTCCCGGGCCTTGTACACACCGCCCGTCACACCACGAGAGTTTGTAACACCCGAAGTCGGTGGGGTAACCGTAAGGAGCCAGCCGCCTAAGGTGGGACAGATGATTGGGGTGAAGTCGTAACAAGGTAGCCGTATCGGAAGGTGCGGCTGGATCACCTCCTTTCTAAGGAAAATTGAGGCTTACGACCTTCGGTCGAAGCTAACAGCGTTGATGATATGATTTGTTTAGTTTTGAGAGAGCAATCTCTCTATGATAATCGTTCTTTGAAAACTAGATAATGTAATATGAAGAAGGCAAAAAAGAAATACCGAGTAATCGCCATTTTAGTTTTCTCTCTAATTTATTAGAGAAACTTTTTAACCGTAGGTTAAGTTAGAAAGGGCGCACGGTGGATGCCTTGGCACTAGGAGCCGATGAAGGACGGGACTAACACCGATATGCTTCGGGGAGCTGTAAGTAAGCTTTGATCCGGAGATTTCCGAATGGGGAAACCCCCTATCCGTAATGGGATAGGATCTTTACCTGAATACATAGGGTATTGAAGGCAGACCCGGGGAACTGAAACATCTAAGTACCCGGAGGAAGAGAAAGCAAACGCGATTCCCTGAGTAGCGGCGAGCGAAACGGGATTAGCCCAAACCAAGAGGCTTGCCTCTTGGGGTTGTAGGACACTCTATACGGAGTTACAAAGGAATGAAGTAGACGAATCGATCTGGAAAGGTCAGTCATAGAAGGTAACAACCCTGTAGTTGAAACTTCGTTCCCTCTTGAGTGGATCCTGAGTACGGCGGAACACGTGAAATTCCGTCGGAAGCAGGGAGGACCATCTCCCAAGGCTAAATACTACCTAGTGACCGATAGTGAACCAGTACCGTGAGGGAAAGGTGAAAAGCACCCCGGAAGGGGAGTGAAAGAGATCCTGAAACCGTGTGCCTACAAGTAGTTAGAGCCCGTTAATGGGTGATAGCGTGCCTTTTGTAGAATGAACCGGCGAGTTACGATTACATGCGAGGTTAAGTTGATAAGACGGAGCCGTAGCGAAAGCGAGTCTGAATAGGGCGCTTTAGTATGTGGTCGTAGACCCGAAACCAGGTGATCTACCCATGTCCAGGGTGAAGTCCAGGTAACACTGGATGGAGGCCCGAACCCACGCACGTTGAAAAGTGCGGGGATGAGGTGTGGGTAGCGGAGAAATTCCAATCGAACTTGGAGATAGCTGGTTCTCTCCGAAATAGCTTTAGGGCTAGCCTCATGTAGTAAGAGTCTTGGAGGTAGAGCACTGTTTGGACTAGGGGCCCTCATCGGGTTACCGAATTCAGACAAACTCCGAATGCCAAAGACTTATCCATGGGAGTCAGACTGCGAGTGATAAGATCCGTAGTCGAAAGGGAAACAGCCCAGACCACCAGCTAAGGTCCCAAAGTATACGTTAAGTGGCAAAGGATGTGGAGTTGCTTAGACAACCAGGATGTTGGCTTAGAAGCAGCCACCATTTAAAGAGTGCGTAATAGCTCACTGGTCGAGTGACTCCGCGCCGAAAATGTAACGGGGCTAAACGTATCACCGAAGCTGTGGATTGACATCTTAGATGTCAGTGGTAGGAGAGCGTTCTAAGGGCGTTGAAGCTAGACCGGAAGGACTGGTGGAGCGCTTAGAAGTGAGAATGCCGGTATGAGTAGCGAAAGATGGGTGAGAATCCCATCCACCGAATGCCTAAGGTTTCCTGAGGAAGGCTCGTCCGCTCAGGGTTAGTCGGGACCTAAGCCGAGGCCGAAAGGCGTAGGCGATGGACAACAGGTTGATATTCCTGTACCACCAAATTACCGTTTGAGTGATGGGGGGACGCAGGAGGATAGGGTAAGCGCGCTGTTGGATATGCGCGTCCAAGCAGTTAGGCTGCAAGTGAGGCAAATCCCACTTGCATAAGGCTGAGCTGTGATGGCGAGGGAAATATAGTACCGAAGTTCCTGATTCCACACTGCCAAGAAAAGCCTCTAGCGAGGTAACAGGTGCCCGTACCGCAAACCGACACAGGTAGGCGAGGAGAGAATCCTAAGGTGAGCGAGAGAACTCTCGGTAAGGAACTCGGCAAAATGACCCCGTAACTTCGGGAGAAGGGGTGCTCTTCAGGGTGAATAGCCCAGAAGAGCCGCAGTGAATAGGCCCAGGCGACTGTTTAGCAAAAACACAGGTCTCTGCGAAGCCGCAAGGCGAAGTATAGGGGCTGACGCCTGCCCGGTGCTGGAAGGTTAAGAGGAGGGGTTAGCTCACGCGAAGCTCTGAATCGAAGCCCCAGTAAACGGCGGCCGTAACTATAACGGTCCTAAGGTAGCGAAATTCCTTGTCGGGTAAGTTCCGACCCGCACGAAAGGCGTAACGATCTGGGCACTGTCTCAACGAGAGACTCGGTGAAATTATAGTACCTGTGAAGATGCAGGTTACCCGCGACAGGACGGAAAGACCCCGTGGAGCTTTACTGTAGCCTGATATTGAATTTTGGTACAGCTTGTACAGGATAGGTAGGAGCCTGAGAAGCCGGAGCGCTAGCTTCGGTGGAGGCGTCGGTGGGATACTACTCTGGCTGTATTGAAATTCTAACCCTCACCCCTGATCGGGGTGGGAGACAGTGTCAGGTGGGCAGTTTGACTGGGGCGGTCGCCTCCTAAAAAGTAACGGAGGCGCCCAAAGGTTCCCTCAGAATGGTTGGAAATCATTCGTAGAGTGTAAAGGCACAAGGGAGCTTGACTGCGAGACCTACAAGTCGAGCAGGGACGAAAGTCGGGCTTAGTGATCCGGTGGTTCCGCATGGAAGGGCCATCGCTCAACGGATAAAAGCTACCCCGGGGATAACAGGCTTATCTCCCCCAAGAGTCCACATCGACGGGGAGGTTTGGCACCTCGATGTCGGCTCATCGCATCCTGGGGCTGTAGTCGGTCCCAAGGGTTGGGCTGTTCGCCCATTAAAGCGGTACGCGAGCTGGGTTCAGAACGTCGTGAGACAGTTCGGTCCCTATCCGTCGTGGGCGTAGGAAATTTGAGAGGAGCTGTCCTTAGTACGAGAGGACCGGGATGGACGCACCGCTGGTGTACCAGTTGTCTTGCCAAAGGCATCGCTGGGTAGCTATGTGCGGAAGGGATAAGTGCTGAAAGCATCTAAGCATGAAGCCCCCCTCAAGATGAGATTTCCCATAGCGCAAGCTAGTAAGATCCCTGAAAGATGATCAGGTTGATAGGTCAGAGGTGGAAGCGCGGTGACGTGTGGAGCTGACTGATACTAATCGATCGAGGACTTAACCAAATTTAAGATGAAACGTATTTCTTCTTCTTCATTCATTATCTAGTTTTGAAGGAATGATTCCTTCAAGTGAATACTGGTCTAGTGGCGATAGCGAAAAGGTCACACCCGTTCCCATACCGAACACGGAAGTTAAGCTTTTCAGCGCCGATGGTAGTTGAGGGTTTCCCTCTGTGAGAGTAGGACGTCGCTAGGCATATATATATGGAGGATTAGCTCAGCTGGGAGAGCACCTGCCTTACAAGCAGGGGGTCGGCGGTTCGATCCCGTCATCCTCCACCATAGTTTTTTCACGAAATGAAAATAACTATCCATCGCGATAGTGAAAAAATAGTTATCCTTTTTAAGCCGGCGTAGCTCAATTGGTAGAGCAACTGACTTGTAATCAGTAGGTTGGGGGTTCAAGTCCTCTCACCGGCACCACATATACCGAGCCATTAGCTCAGTCGGTAGAGCATCTGACTTTTAATCAGAGGGTCGAAGGTTCGAGTCCTTCATGGCTCACCATTTTTTTAGTAATATAACTTATCATTATGCGGGTGTGGCGGAATTGGCAGACGCACTAGACTTAGGATCTAGCGCCGCAAGGCGTGGGGGTTCGACTCCCTTCACCCGCACCATAGTTTTTTGCGATAGCAAAATAACTTTCCATATGCGGAAGTAGTTCAGTGGTAGAATACAACCTTGCCAAGGTTGGGGTCGCGGGTTCGAATCCCGTCTTCCGCTCCAGAACGTACTTGCCGGGGTGGCGGAACTGGCAGACGCACAGGACTTAAAATCCTGCGGTAGGTGACTACCGTACCGGTTCGATTCCGGTCCTCGGCACCAAGGATTTTTACGAAGTAAAATATCCAAAGCTTTTTGCTCTAGCAAAATAGCTGTCCTTAACACACTAATATAAGCAACATTACAATGCATGCGCCCGTAGCTCAATTGGATAGAGCGTCTGACTACGGATCAGAAGGTTATGGGTTCGACTCCTTTCGGGCGCGCCATATTAGATTTAATCGGGGAGTAGCTCAGCTTGGTAGAGCACTTGGTTTGGGACCAAGGGGTCGCAGGTTCGAATCCTGTCTTCCCGACCACTAACTCGATATTTATGGGGCCTTAGCTCAGCTGGGAGAGCGCCTGCCTTGCACGCAGGAGGTCAGCGGTTCGATCCCGCTAGGCTCCACCAAAAAACTATTGACAACACAATTGAGTGCTGTTAATATAGTAAAGTCGCTTCTAAACGAAGTGATAATTGTTCTTTGAAAACTAAACAAATCATACGTCAACAAAAATGATAGTGTTGAAATATACACTAGCCAACGTTTTAACTTTAAGAGCTAATCTTACTCTTTATTGGAGAGTTTGATCCTGGCTCAGGACGAACGCTGGCGGCGTGCCTAATACATGCAAGTCGAGCGGACAAGGAGGAAGCTTGCTTCCTCCTTGTTAGCGGCGGACGGGTGAGTAACACGTGGGCAACCTGCCTATGAGACTGGGATAACTCCGGGAAACCGGGGCTAATACCGGATAATTCTTTTCTACACATGTAGAAAAGCTGAAAGATGGTTTCGGCTATCACTCATAGATGGGCCCGCGGCGCATTAGCTAGTTGGTGAGGTAACGGCTCACCAAGGCGACGATGCGTAGCCGACCTGAGAGGGTGATCGGCCACACTGGGACTGAGACACGGCCCAGACTCCTACGGGAGGCAGCAGTAGGGAATCTTCCGCAATGGACGAAAGTCTGACGGAGCAACGCCGCGTGAGTGATGAAGGTTTTCGGATCGTAAAACTCTGTTGTTAGGGAAGAACAAGTACCGGAGTAACTGCCGGTACCTTGACGGTACCTAACCAGAAAGCCACGGCTAACTACGTGCCAGCAGCCGCGGTAATACGTAGGTGGCAAGCGTTGTCCGGAATTATTGGGCGTAAAGCGCGCGCAGGTGGTCTCTTAAGTCTGATGTGAAAGCCCCCGGCTCAACCGGGGAGGGTCATTGGAAACTGGGAGACTTGAGTGCAGGAGAGAAGAGTGGAATTCCACGTGTAGCGGTGAAATGCGTAGAGATGTGGAGGAACACCAGTGGCGAAGGCGACTCTTTGGCCTGTAACTGACACTGAGGCGCGAAAGCGTGGGGAGCAAACAGGATTAGATACCCTGGTAGTCCACGCCGTAAACGATGAGTGCTAAGTGTTAGAGGGTTTCCGCCCTTTAGTGCTGCAGCAAACGCATTAAGCACTCCGCCTGGGGAGTACGGCCGCAAGGCTGAAACTCAAAGGAATTGACGGGGGCCCGCACAAGCGGTGGAGCATGTGGTTTAATTCGAAGCAACGCGAAGAACCTTACCAGGTCTTGACATCCTCTGACAACCCTAGAGATAGGGCGTTCCCCTTCGGGGGACAGAGTGACAGGTGGTGCATGGTTGTCGTCAGCTCGTGTCGTGAGATGTTGGGTTAAGTCCCGCAACGAGCGCAACCCTTGATCTTAGTTGCCAGCATTTAGTTGGGCACTCTAAGGTGACTGCCGGTGACAAACCGGAGGAAGGTGGGGATGACGTCAAATCATCATGCCCCTTATGACCTGGGCTACACACGTGCTACAATGGGTGGTACAAAGGGCAGCAAAACCGCGAGGTCGAGCCAATCCCATAAAACCACTCTCAGTTCGGATTGTAGGCTGCAACTCGCCTACATGAAGCTGGAATCGCTAGTAATCGCGGATCAGCATGCCGCGGTGAATACGTTCCCGGGCCTTGTACACACCGCCCGTCACACCACGAGAGTTTGTAACACCCGAAGTCGGTGGGGTAACCGTAAGGAGCCAGCCGCCTAAGGTGGGACAGATGATTGGGGTGAAGTCGTAACAAGGTAGCCGTATCGGAAGGTGCGGCTGGATCACCTCCTTTCTAAGGAAAATTGAGGCTTACGACCTTCGGTCGAAGCTAACAGCGTTGATGATATGATTTGTTTAGTTTTGAGAGAGCAATCTCTCTATGATAATCGTTCTTTGAAAACTAGATAATGTAATATGAAGAAGGCAAAAAAGAAATACCGAGTAATCGCCATTTTAGTTTTCTCTCTAATTTATTAGAGAAACTTTTTAACCGTAGGTTAAGTTAGAAAGGGCGCACGGTGGATGCCTTGGCACTAGGAGCCGATGAAGGACGGGACTAACACCGATATGCTTCGGGGAGCTGTAAGTAAGCTTTGATCCGGAGATTTCCGAATGGGGAAACCCCCTATCCGTAATGGGATAGGATCTTTACCTGAATACATAGGGTATTGAAGGCAGACCCGGGGAACTGAAACATCTAAGTACCCGGAGGAAGAGAAAGCAAACGCGATTCCCTGAGTAGCGGCGAGCGAAACGGGATTAGCCCAAACCAAGAGGCTTGCCTCTTGGGGTTGTAGGACACTCTATACGGAGTTACAAAGGAATGAAGTAGACGAATCGATCTGGAAAGGTCAGTCAGAGAAGGTAACAACCCTGTAGTTGAAACTTCGTTCCCTCTTGAGTGGATCCTGAGTACGGCGGAACACGTGAAATTCCGTCGGAAGCAGGGAGGACCATCTCCCAAGGCTAAATACTACCTAGTGACCGATAGTGAACCAGTACCGTGAGGGAAAGGTGAAAAGCACCCCGGAAGGGGAGTGAAAGAGATCCTGAAACCGTGTGCCTACAAGTAGTTAGAGCCCGTTAATGGGTGATAGCGTGCCTTTTGTAGAATGAACCGGCGAGTTACGATTACATGCGAGGTTAAGTTGATAAGACGGAGCCGTAGCGAAAGCGAGTCTGAATAGGGCGCTTTAGTATGTGGTCGTAGACCCGAAACCAGGTGATCTACCCATGTCCAGGGTGAAGTCCAGGTAACACTGGATGGAGGCCCGAACCCACGCACGTTGAAAAGTGCGGGGATGAGGTGTGGGTAGCGGAGAAATTCCAATCGAACTTGGAGATAGCTGGTTCTCTCCGAAATAGCTTTAGGGCTAGCCTCATGTAGTAAGAGTCTTGGAGGTAGAGCACTGTTTGGACTAGGGGCCCTCATCGGGTTACCGAATTCAGACAAACTCCGAATGCCAAAGACTTATCCATGGGAGTCAGACTGCGAGTGATAAGATCCGTAGTCGAAAGGGAAACAGCCCAGACCACCAGCTAAGGTCCCAAAGTATACGTTAAGTGGCAAAGGATGTGGAGTTGCTTAGACAACCAGGATGTTGGCTTAGAAGCAGCCACCATTTAAAGAGTGCGTAATAGCTCACTGGTCGAGTGACTCCGCGCCGAAAATGTAACGGGGCTAAACGTATCACCGAAGCTGTGGATTGACATCTTAGATGTCAGTGGTAGGAGAGCGTTCTAAGGGCGTTGAAGCTAGACCGGAAGGACTGGTGGAGCGCTTAGAAGTGAGAATGCCGGTATGAGTAGCGAAAGATGGGTGAGAATCCCATCCACCGAATGCCTAAGGTTTCCTGAGGAAGGCTCGTCCGCTCAGGGTTAGTCGGGACCTAAGCCGAGGCCGAAAGGCGTAGGCGATGGACAACAGGTTGATATTCCTGTACCACCAAATTACCGTTTGAGTGATGGGGGGACGCAGGAGGATAGGGTAAGCGCGCTGTTGGATATGCGCGTCCAAGCAGTTAGGCTGCAAGTGAGGCAAATCCCACTTGCATAAGGCTGAGCTGTGATGGCGAGGGAAATATAGTACCGAAGTTCCTGATTCCACACTGCCAAGAAAAGCCTCTAGCGAGGTAACAGGTGCCCGTACCGCAAACCGACACAGGTAGGCGAGGAGAGAATCCTAAGGTGAGCGAGAGAACTCTCGTTAAGGAACTCGGCAAAATGACCCCGTAACTTCGGGAGAAGGGGTGCTCTTCAGGGTGAATAGCCCAGAAGAGCCGCAGTGAATAGGCCCAGGCGACTGTTTAGCAAAAACACAGGTCTCTGCGAAGCCGCAAGGCGAAGTATAGGGGCTGACGCCTGCCCGGTGCTGGAAGGTTAAGAGGAGGGGTTAGCTCACGCGAAGCTCTGAATCGAAGCCCCAGTAAACGGCGGCCGTAACTATAACGGTCCTAAGGTAGCGAAATTCCTTGTCGGGTAAGTTCCGACCCGCACGAAAGGCGTAACGATCTGGGCACTGTCTCAACGAGAGACTCGGTGAAATTATAGTACCTGTGAAGATGCAGGTTACCCGCGACAGGACGGAAAGACCCCGTGGAGCTTTACTGTAGCCTGATATTGAATTTTGGTACAGCTTGTACAGGATAGGTAGGAGCCTGAGAAGCCGGAGCGCTAGCTTCGGTGGAGGCGTCGGTGGGATACTACTCTGGCTGTATTGAAATTCTAACCCTCACCCCTGATCGGGGTGGGAGACAGTGTCAGGTGGGCAGTTTGACTGGGGCGGTCGCCTCCTAAAAAGTAACGGAGGCGCCCAAAGGTTCCCTCAGAATGGTTGGAAATCATTCGTAGAGTGTAAAGGCACAAGGGAGCTTGACTGCGAGACCTACAAGTCGAGCAGGGACGAAAGTCGGGCTTAGTGATCCGGTGGTTCCGCATGGAAGGGCCATCGCTCAACGGATAAAAGCTACCCCGGGGATAACAGGCTTATCTCCCCCAAGAGTCCACATCGACGGGGAGGTTTGGCACCTCGATGTCGGCTCATCGCATCCTGGGGCTGTAGTCGGTCCCAAGGGTTGGGCTGTTCGCCCATTAAAGCGGTACGCGAGCTGGGTTCAGAACGTCGTGAGACAGTTCGGTCCCTATCCGTCGTGGGCGTAGGAAATTTGAGAGGAGCTGTCCTTAGTACGAGAGGACCGGGATGGACGCACCGCTGGTGTACCAGTTGTCTTGCCAAAGGCATCGCTGGGTAGCTATGTGCGGAAGGGATAAGTGCTGAAAGCATCTAAGCATGAAGCCCCCCTCAAGATGAGATTTCCCATAGCGCAAGCTAGTAAGATCCCTGAAAGATGATCAGGTTGATAGGTCAGAGGTGGAAGCGCGGTGACGTGTGGAGCTGACTGATACTAATCGATCGAGGACTTAACCAAATTTAAGATGAAACGTATTTCTTCTTCTTCATTCATTATCTAGTTTTGAAGGAATGATTCCTTCAAGTGAATACTGGTCTAGTGGCGATAGCGAAAAGGTCACACCCGTTCCCATACCGAACACGGAAGTTAAGCTTTTCAGCGCCGATGGTAGTTGAGGGTTTCCCTCTGTGAGAGTAGGACGTCGCTAGGCAAAGAAAAAAAGCACCTGAATGGGTGCTTTTTTTGTTGTGTATTTTTATTTGATATATAATCACTTTTATGACCAGAATAGATAAAATACCCCACAAACGCTCTGTTCTTCAGTGAATCTGTCTTAAACTTACTTTATTCTCCATTTTATAGAATCATATTTATGTATTCTTTCCTAGTTTGCGAGCACGAAATTTGGGGAAAAATTTATAAGGTGTTGTTCATTGCATGAAACTACGTTCATCATGTATAATTAATGTCAAATATAGTCAAAGTCAGAGAGGGGGGATATGGTGAGGAATATCTCCGATATCATTGAACAGTACTTAAAGGAAGTACTCGAGATGAGTGAAAGAGAGCTCGTTGAAATTAAGCGTAGTGAAATAGCTGATAAGTTTCAGTGTGTACCATCACAAATCAACTACGTAATAAACACACGATTTACCATTGAAAAAGGGTATGTTGTAGAAAGTAAACGAGGTGGTGGTGGATATATTCGAATTATGAAGGTTCAATCACACGATAATGCTCACCTTATTGACCAGCTGCTAACTGTGATCTCTTCTAGAGTGTCACAAAGTAGTGCAGAGCACGTGATTTTCAGACTAGTTGAGGAAGATGTGATCTCAACGAGAGAAGCAAAAATTATGCTCAGTGTCATTGATCGCTCCGTCCTGTATATTGACTTACCATATCGTGATGAACTTCGTTCGAGAATGCTAAAGGCTATGTTAACAACATTAAAATATAAGTAAGAAGAATTCTACGCCTTTAGAAAAGAGTAAAGCCATTTATTGAGGTGAGTAACATGATTTGTCAGGAGTGTAATGAAAGGCCAGCTACACTTCATTTTACAAAGATTAATAATGGTAAAAAAACTGAGTTTCACTTATGTGAGGTTTGTGCTCAAGAAAAAGGAGAGCACTTTGTAGTCACTAACACGTCAGGTTTTTCCATTAATAATCTATTGGCTGGGCTATTAAACTTCGATCATAACTACCAGCTTGCTCAACAAAAAGCTTCACTTTATGAGCAACAACAAGTATTGCAATGTGAAAGCTGTTCGATGACATATAAGCAATTCATTCAAGTCGGGCGGTTTGGATGTGCTCATTGCTATGAGACGTTTAGGGATCAGCTTCAACCGATACTACGACGGCTCCATAGTGGAAACTCCACACATAATGGGAAGATACCTAAGCGAATAGGTGGAAACATTCACTACAAAAAGAAAGTTGAAGAACTAAAGGTTGATTTAAAGTCTGCAATAGAAAACGAAGAGTTTGAACAAGCAGCAATTGTAAGGGATGAAATTAGAGAAATTGAAAAGCTGTTACGCAGTGAAAGTGAAGGAGAGGAATAGTACATGTCTCTTGAAAAATTTATTAATCAAGCCATAAGCTCATGGATGAGTGCAGAAGGGCCTGATTCAGACATTGTTCTAAGTTCTCGAATTCGGCTGGCGCGGAATATAAATGAGTATAAGTTCCCCACCCTCTTCTCTAATGAGGAAGCACTAGATGTTATTCAGACAATGGAGAAGGCATTATTAAATCATACCATTCCTAACTTAAGTCAATTAGAGCTCCTAAGAATGGAAGAACTTCAGCCAATACAAAAACGAGTATTAATGGAGAAGCATTTAATCAGCCCTCATCTAGTTGAAAACTCTGCTCTAGGTGCCTGTCTTTTATCCGAAAATGAAGAAGTTTGTATTATGGTTAACGAAGAAGATCATATCCGAATTCAATGCTTATATCCAGGATTCCAGGTGAGCGAGGCGTTAACACTGGCTGATCGCATTGATGATGAATTAGAAGAGCATATCAATTATGCCTTCGATGAAAAGGTAGGATACCTAACGAGCTGTCCGACGAATGTAGGGACAGGGATGCGGGCTTCTGTTATGATGCATCTACCAGGTTTGACATTAACTCAACAAATGAATCGTATTATTCCAGCCATCAATCAACTTGGTCTCGTTGTTAGAGGAATGTATGGAGAGGGTAGTGAGGCGTTAGGTAACATCTTTCAAATATCCAATCAGATCACGTTAGGTAAATCTGAAGAGGATATTGTTGAGGACTTAAAGGGAGTTGTCAGCCAACTAATTGCCCAGGAAAGATCCGCTCGTGGGGCATTAGCAAAAACTTCTAACATACAATTAGAAGATAGAGTTTTTCGCTCCCTAGGTGTTCTAACACATAGTAGAATCATTGAAACAAAGGAAGCAGCCAACTGCTTATCTGATGTAAGATTAGGAATTGATATGGGTTATATTGAAAACATATCAAAAAATATTTTGAATGAATTAATGATATTAACACAGCCAGGATTTCTCCAGCAATACGCGGGAGGACCACTAAGACCCAACGAGCGTGATATTCGTCGCGCCTCTTTAATAAGGGAAAGAATAAAAATGGAAAATTAACCTTAGTTAGGAGGATGTTCACATGATGTTTGGACGTTTTACAGAGAGAGCTCAAAAGGTACTTGCATTAGCCCAGGAAGAAGCTATTCGTTTAGGTCATAACAATATTGGAACAGAGCATATTTTACTTGGGTTAGTAAGAGAAGGTGAAGGTATCGCTGCAAAAGCATTATATGCTTTAGGATTAGGATCAGAGAAAATACAAAAAGAAGTAGAAAATCTGATTGGTCGTGGGCAAGATGCTTCTCAGACGATTCATTATACACCGAGAGCAAAAAAGGTAATTGAACTTTCTATGGATGAAGCAAGAAAGCTTGGTCATTCATATGTAGGAACAGAGCATATTTTGCTTGGTCTTATTCGTGAAGGTGAAGGAGTAGCAGCAAGGGTATTAAACAACTTAGGGGTCAGCTTAAACAAAGCAAGACAGCAGGTGCTTCAACTGTTAGGTAGCAGTGAGTCAAGCAATCATCAAGGTGGTACAGCAGCAAGCGCTAATACACCTACCTTAGATAGCTTAGCAAGAGATTTAACAGCTATTGCTAGAGAAGGAAGTCTTGATCCGGTTATTGGAAGAGCTAAGGAAATTCAGCGTGTGATCGAGGTATTAAGCCGACGAACGAAAAATAACCCCGTGTTAATTGGGGAGCCTGGAGTAGGGAAAACAGCTATTGCTGAAGGTTTAGCCCAACAAATTGTAAACAATGAGGTTCCTGAAACATTAAGAGATAAGCGTGTTATGACGCTTGATATGGGTACAGTTGTAGCAGGTACAAAATATCGCGGTGAGTTTGAAGACCGTTTAAAGAAAGTAATGGATGAAATCCGACAAGCAGGAAATATCATCTTATTCATAGATGAGCTTCATACCCTTATAGGTGCGGGTGGAGCAGAGGGTGCGATTGATGCTTCAAATATCTTAAAGCCTTCTTTAGCTCGTGGGGAACTTCAATGTATTGGGGCAACAACCCTCGATGAATACCGTAAATATATTGAAAAGGATGCAGCTCTAGAAAGACGTTTCCAGCCAATCATGGTAGATGAACCAACTGCGGATGAATCTGTTCAAATCTTAAAAGGATTGAGAGATCGTTACGAAGCACATCATAGAGTATCCATTACGGATGAAGCGATTGAGGCAGCTGTAAAATTGTCCGACCGTTATATTTCGGATCGTTTTCTTCCTGATAAGGCCATTGATTTAATAGATGAAGCAGGTTCAAAAGTAAGACTTCGTTCTTACACGACTCCTCCAAACTTAAAGGAGCTTGAAGCAAAGCTTGAAGAGGTTCGTAAGGAAAAGGATGCTGCTGTTCAAAGCCAAGAATTTGAAAAGGCTGCATCATTACGAGATTCAGAGCAAAGACTTCGTGAACAACTAGAAGAGACAAAGAAAACATGGAAAGAGAAGCAAGGACAAGAGAACTCAGAGGTTACTGTCGATGATATTGCTACGGTTGTAGCTAGTTGGACTGGAATTCCAGTATCACGCTTGGCACAAACAGAAACAGATAAGCTATTAAAGCTTGAAGAAATTCTTCATTCTCGTTTAATCGGTCAAGAGGAAGCTGTAAAGGCAATATCAAAAGCTGTACGTCGTGCTCGTGCTGGTTTGAAAGATCCAAAGCGCCCTATCGGATCGTTTATTTTCCTTGGTCCAACAGGTGTTGGTAAAACGGAGCTTGCACGTGCATTAGCAGAGGCCATGTTTGGTGACGAGGAAGCAATGATTCGCGTTGATATGTCGGAGTATATGGAAAAACATTCGACTTCCAGACTAGTAGGTTCTCCTCCAGGTTATGTAGGATATGATGAAGGTGGACAATTGACAGAAAAGGTTAGAAGAAAACCATACTCTGTTATTTTATTAGATGAAATTGAAAAGGCGCATCCAGATGTATTTAATATTTTGCTTCAAGTCCTAGAAGATGGTCGTCTAACTGACTCAAAAGGAAGAAGTGTTGATTTCCGTAATACAGTTGTTATTATGACTTCTAACGTTGGAGCAGAAGCGTTAAAGCGCAATAAGTATGTTGGCTTTAACATTCAAGATGGAGAACAGGACTTTAAAGATATGAAGGGTAAGGTAATGGAGGAGCTGAAAAAGGCATTCCGTCCAGAGTTCCTAAACCGTATCGATGAGATTATTGTTTTCCATTCGTTAGAGAAAAAGCATTTGAAACAGATTGTAACATTAATGTCTGATCAGCTAATTAAGCGATTAAATGAACAGGATATTACGTTAGAGCTAACAGATGCTGCAAAAGAGAAGATCTCTGAGGAAGGGTATGACCCTGAATACGGTGCTCGACCTTTAAGAAGAGCGATTCAAAAGCATATTGAAGACCGCCTATCAGAAGAGTTATTAAGAGGAACGGTTCTAACAGGACAAAAGGTTGTCATTGATTATGTGGATGGTGATTTTGCTGTAAGGGCAGGAGAACCCATTCATAAATAATCGTAAAGAATAGGGTGCACACGTAAGAGATTACGTGTGCCTTCTATTTTCTGTTGGGAAATACTTATCACTGCAATGAATTTACAACATGTCTTATAATAAGAGAGTATGGCAAGGAAGGTGTAAAGGGGGATATAAGTTTGGCAAAAGTAAAAACAAAATTTATGTGTAATGATTGCGGTTATGAATCTCCCAAATGGATGGGGAAATGCCCTGGGTGTGGACAATGGAATACGATGGTGGAAGAAATAGAAAAAAAGGTGTCTAATCATCGCGCAACCTTTGCTCATTCAGTAGGTTCAACAACCATGTCTAAAGCAACACCAATTACCTCAATCGAAACAATTACAGAACCCCGTATACAAACGGATTTGGTCGAGTTAAATCGTGTATTAGGTGGAGGAATTGTTAAGGGCTCCCTTGTGTTAATAGGCGGTGATCCCGGAATTGGAAAATCCACCTTGCTATTACAGGTTTCCTCTCAACTTGCAAAAAAGCAACATTCCGTTCTTTATATTTCAGGGGAAGAGTCAATGAGACAGACGAAGCTAAGAGCAGATCGACTAGGAGTAGCATCAGAAAACTTACTCGTCTATTCTGAAACAGACCTGGAAGAGATCAGTCGAACGATTGAAAAGGAAAACCCGAGTTTCGTGATTGTTGATTCTATCCAAACCATTTTCCATCCTCAAGTAACCTCAGCACCAGGAAGTGTCTCTCAAGTAAGAGAGTGTACAGCTGAGCTTATGAGAATAGGTAAGACAAAGGGCATTGCTATTTTCATCGTAGGCCATGTGACAAAAGAAGGCTCGATTGCAGGTCCTAGACTTCTCGAACATATGGTCGATACCGTTCTATATTTTGAAGGGGAGCGCCACCATACGTATCGGATCGTCAGAGCGGTAAAAAACCGTTTTGGTTCCACAAATGAAATGGGAATTTTTGAAATGAAGGAATTTGGATTGGAAGAGGTTCATAATCCATCTGAGATATTCCTTGAGGAGCGATCTCAAGGTGCTGCAGGATCGACAGTAGTTGCTTCGATGGAAGGTACTCGACCGGTTTTAGTAGAGATACAAGCACTTATCTCACCGACTAGTTTCGGAAATCCTAGGAGGATGGCTACAGGCATTGATCATAACAGAGTGTCACTGTTAATGGCTGTGTTGGAGAAACGAGTTGGTTTGCTACTCCAAAACCAGGATGCATACCTAAAGGTTGCTGGTGGAGTGAAGCTGGATGAACCAGCTATTGATTTAGCTGTAGCGATTAGCATTGCTTCAAGTTTCCGTGATAAGCCAACTAGACCAACGGATTGTATTATTGGTGAAGTAGGTTTGACAGGGGAGATAAGAAGGGTATCAAGAATAGAGCAGCGTGTTCAAGAAGCTGCCAAGTTAGGGTTTGAGAGAGTCATTATCCCTGCCAATAACATAGGTGGGTGGTCAGCCCCAAAAGGGATTCAGTTGATTGGAGTTTCTACTGTAGCAGATGCACTAAAAGCGACATTTGAATAAGTGGAAGATAAAGGGTAAAAAATTGACACCAATATTTGCTAGGTGCTACCCTTAGTAATAATAAACATGTGAAATCACCCGCAATTATACTCTATAACAAAGAGATTACAGGATAATGACAAACAATAATTTCTATGAAATATTACGTTTCAATTTATAGAATTTGTTTATAATGTATAAAAGGAGGTGAAGGAATGTTAAAGCGAATTGTTCAAGCCTGTTTCTTAATTACAGGTGGTACTTTAGGGATCTTTTTAATCTCTGATTTATTAACACTTATATCATTAGACGACATTCCTCTGATAAATAATCATTATGTTACCGCTATTTTAGGTGCTATTATTTTTTATCTTATTACTTTTTGGGCGGTCGATTATGTCGTCAATTTCGTGAAATGGGTAGAAGAATCTCTTGTAAAAGTACCTATAACAGATATTATCTTTGGTAGCGTAGGATTAGTATTTGGGTTAATTATTGCCTTTTTAGTTGGTTATGCTTTAACGGGTATTGAAGTACCTATTTTAAATACGGTAGCTCCCGTACTACTGACACTTCTATTTGGTTATTTAGGTTTCCAGGTTGGTTTTAAAAAGAGAGACGAGTTATTATCCCTTTTTACAAAATCAAAAAAGAAGTCTAGTGATGAAGAATCAGAGGCTGAGAATACAACTGCCAAAAATGAATTAAAAATATTAGATACGAGTGTTATTATTGATGGACGTATTGCAGATATCTGCCAAACAGGATTTTTAGATGGAACCATTGTCATTCCACAATTTGTCCTTGAAGAATTGCAGCATATTGCTGATTCCTCTGATGTATTAAAGCGAAACCGTGGTAGAAGAGGTCTTGATATTTTAAATCGAATTCAAAAAGAACTAGCCATGAATGTAGAGATATATGAAGGCGACTTTGAGGATGTACAAGAGGTAGATTCAAAACTTGTTAAGCTTGCAAAGCTAACAAGCGGGGTAGTCGTAACCAATGACTTTAATCTGAATAAAGTGTGTGAACTTCAGAAGGTTGCTGTATTAAACATTAATGACTTAGCAAATGCCGTTAAGCCAGTTGTATTGCCTGGAGAGGAAATGAATGTCCAAGTTATAAAAGATGGCAAGGAGCATAACCAAGGTATTGCTTATCTCGATGATGGCACGATGATTGTTGTTGAAGATGGTAGAGATTATATTGGGAAGCAGCTTGATGTATTGGTAACAAGTGTACTGCAAACATCAGCTGGTCGAATGATTTTTGCTAAACCGAAATTACTAGAAAAAGCATTATAGAAATAGTTAGGGGATATCTTATGTCTTACCAAGTTATTATCCCTGCAGCAGGACAAGGGAAAAGAATGCGGGCAGGCAAAAATAAGGTGTTGCTTCAGCTAAAGGATATTCCTATATTAATTCATACACTCAAGGTATTTGAATTAGATGAGGCATGTCAGGGAATTATTTTAGCTATTTCAGCCGGAGATGAAGATCATTTTTCCAGCCTTTTAAAAAAGTATCGAATTAAAAAGGTTACTTCCCTTGTTGCTGGTGGGAACGAAAGACAGCATAGTGTTTATAATGGGTTGCAAGCAGCAAAGAAAGAGGGAATTGTTCTCGTTCATGATGCAGCTAGGCCATTTATTGAAAAAAGAGTAATCCATGAATTAGTAGCGGTAGCTGAAAAGGATGGAGCGGCTGTAGTAGCCGTCCCTGTTAAGGATACGATTAAGAAGGTAAATAATTTTGAAGTAGTTGAGACGATTGAGCGTTCAAGCTTGTGGGCCATTCAAACCCCACAAGCTTTTCGCGTGTCGTTGTTAGAAGAAGCTCATAACTTAGCGTTGGAACAGAAGTTTTTAGGGACGGATGAGGCAAGTTTAGTAGAACGATTACATATACCTGTAAAAATTGTTGAGGGTGACTACGATAATATTAAACTGACGACACCAGAAGATTTGTATTTTGCAGAGGCAATCATAAAGCAACGTGACTACCAAAAGAGGGGACTTTAATAACGATGTTTAGAATTGGACAAGGATTTGACGTTCATCAGCTCACAGAGGGTAGACCTCTAATTATAGGAGGAATAACGATTCCTTACGAAAAAGGATTGTTAGGGCATTCCGATGCAGATGTCCTTCTTCACACAGTGACAGATGCTGTCTTAGGAGCGATTGGTGAAGGAGATATTGGTAGACACTTTCCGGATACTGATCCAGAGTTTAAGGATGTCGATTCAGCAAAACTTCTTGAACATGTATGGTCATTAGTTGAGGATCGAGGATATGAGCTAGTGAATGCTGATTGCACTATTATTGCACAAAGACCGAAGATGGCACCATACATTGAACAAATGAAAAACCGAATTGCTGAATTACTGAAGGCTACACCAGAACAAGTAAATGTTAAAGCAACAACAACGGAAAAGCTTGGGTTTACTGGAAGAGAAGAAGGAATTGCTTCTCAAGCAGTTGTGCTCTTAAAAAAGAAAGAGCTCTAGGAATTGTCTTTTCACAATGATAAAATAAATGTCAAAAATAGATTGAACTCTTTAGGAGGAAAAATAGAATGTCTAACACTGTACGTGTTCGTTATGCACCAAGTCCAACGGGGCATTTACATATTGGAAACGCTCGTACTGCACTATTTAACTACTTGTTTGCGCGTCATCAAGGTGGAAAGTTTATTATCCGAATTGAAGACACCGATAAGAAGCGTAATATTGCTGGCGGGGAAGAAAGTCAGCTTAAATACTTAAAATGGTTAGGAATAGATTGGGATGAGAGCGTTGATGTCGGTGGATCATATGGTCCATACAGACAATCAGAACGTAACGACTTATATGAAGTGTACTTTAAGCAACTTCTAGAAGAGGGCAAAGCTTATAAATGCTATTGTACAGAGGAAGAACTAGAAGCAGAACGTAATGAGCAAGCGGAGAAGGGTGAGATGGGTGGCTATTCAGGGAAATGCCGTCATCTAACGAGTGAGCAGCGCGAAGCTCTAGAAAAAGAAGGACGACAACCAAGCGTACGCTTTTTGGTTCCAAGTGGGAAGGTTTTCAGTTTTAACGACATGGTCAAAGGTGATGTATCTTTTGAGGCAGATGGAATCGGTGGAGATTTTGTCATTGTAAAAAAAGATGGAACACCGACTTATAATTTTGCTGTTGCTGTTGATGATCACTTGATGGAAATTACACATGTGTTACGTGGAGATGACCATATTTCTAATACACCAAAGCAAATGATGATTTACGAAGCATTAGGTTGGGAAACACCAGTGTTTGGACATATGACATTGATCGTAAACGAAAGCCGAAAGAAGCTGAGCAAACGTGATGAGTCTATTATTCAGTTCATTGAACAGTATGAGGAATTAGGATATCTTCCTGAAGCATTATTTAATTTTATTACCTTACTCGGCTGGTCACCATCTGGAGAAGAAGAGATTTTCTCTAAGGAAGAACTGATTTCCATTTTTGAAGCGAATAGACTTTCGAAATCTCCAGCTCTATTTGATAAGCAAAAGCTTACATGGATGAATAACCAGTACATGAAAAAGCAAGATGTTGACGTTGTGTATGGGCTTGCTCTACCGCATCTTCAAAAGGCGGGTCTTGTTAGTGAGGCAATGACTCCAGAGGAAATAGAATGGACGAAAAATCTCGTAGCGCTTTATCAAGATCAGTTAAGCTATGGGGCCGAAATTGTCGAGCTATCTGAGTTATTCTTCAAGGAGGAACTAGAGCTAGAGGAAGAAGCAAAGGCGGTTCTTCAGGAGGAGGGCGTGAAGGAAGTATTATCTACTTTTGCGAGTGAGATTGAAAAGCTTTCAAGCCTACAATCAGAGGATGTTCAAGCAACTTTGAAGATCGTTCAAAAAGCAACAGGACAAAAGGGTAAGAAGCTCTTTATGCCAGTTCGTGTTGCTGCTACTGGTCAAACACACGGCCCAGATCTACCTAAAGCAATTGCTTTAATTGGTAAAGAAAAAATATTACAACGAATTGTGAGCATTATTGGTTAACAGATTGGAAAAAATGTAATATAGTAAAGATAATTATATAATTTAGAAAATGTTGAAGAGGAAAAGTAAAAAAGCAATGCTTTCTAGAGAGAACCATCATCGGCTGAAAGTGGTTTAAGCCCCTTGTTTTTTGAAGTGCCCCTCTGAGTCCTGATTCGAAATGGGTCATTCCCCTAGTAGAATGAGGCGGATTTCTTCCGTTACAAGAGTTGAGTTGAAGTAACAATTAGGTTACTTAAACAGAGTGGAACCGCGCATACAAGCGTCTCTGTCATTTTTGACAGGGGCGTTTTTTATTTTTACAAAAAATGCAGCATTTACGTTTAGGGGGAACGATAATGTTTAAAATGCTAAAGGAAGATGTTGAAGTAGTTTTTGAACAAGATCCAGCGGCAAGGACGTATTTGGAGGTTATCTTAACATATTCAGGTTTGCATTCCATCTGGGCTCATCGAATGGCACATGCTCTATACAAGAGGAAATTTTATTTTATGGCAAGGGTCATATCGCAGGTAAGCCGCTTCTTCACAGGGATAGAAATTCACCCAGGTGCAACCATCGGAAGGCGGTTTTTTATCGATCATGGCATGGGGGTTGTCATCGGTGAAACATGTGAAATTGGTGACAATGTGACTGTGTTTCAGGGAGTTACACTAGGGGGAACGGGAAAAGAGAAAGGAAAGCGACATCCAACTATTAAGGATAATGCTCTTATTGCAACGGGTGCAAAAGTATTAGGATCAATCACGGTTGGTGAAAATTCTAAGATAGGAGCAGGTTCTGTCGTACTAAAGGATGTCCCTCCAAATTCGACAGTAGTTGGGATTCCTGGGAAAGTGGTAATAAGGGATGGAAAGAAAGTAGAGAAAGATTTAAATCACTGTGATCTACCAGATCCAACTGGCGACCGTTTCAAAGCATTAGAAGCCGATATTTACAATTTAAGAAAACAACTAGAACAGGTAGAGAAGGAAAGGAGCTACGAGCATGAGCATTCAAATATATAATACACTGACTCGTTCAAAAGAGCCGTTCATCCCTCTAGAAGAGGGTAAAGTAAAGATGTATGTTTGCGGTCCTACAGTTTATAACTATATCCATATAGGAAATGCAAGACCACCCATTGTGTTTGATACAGTAAGAAGATATTTAGAGTACAGAGGATATGAGGTTCAATATATCTCCAATTTCACTGATGTGGATGATAAGCTTATTCGTGTCGCAAATGAGCTTGGAGAAGATGTCCCAACGATTGCTGATCGTTTTATAAAAGCATACTTTGAAGATGTAACAGCACTCGGATGCAAAAAAGCAGATGTTCATCCTCGAGTAACAGAAAGTATGGATATTATTTTAGACTTTATTTCTACATTGATTGAAAAGGGATATGCCTATGAGTCCGAGGGCGATGTATACTATCACACTCGTAAATTCAAGGAGTATGGAAAATTGTCTCACCAATCGATTGATGAACTGAGACTAGGTACGAGAATTGCCATCGGTGAGAAGAAACAAGATTCTTTAGACTTTGTACTTTGGAAGGCAGCAAAGCCGGGTGAAATTTTCTGGGAAAGCCCATGGGGGAAAGGAAGACCAGGCTGGCATATTGAGTGCTCTGCAATGGCGAAGAAGTATTTAGGTGATACGATTGACATTCATGCAGGCGGACAGGATCTGGCTTTCCCGCATCATGAAAATGAAATTGCGCAATCAGAAGCGTTAACAAACAAAACATTTGCGCGCTATTGGATGCATAACGGGTACATTAATATTGATAATGAAAAAATGTCAAAATCACTAGGAAACTTTGTTCTTGTACACGATATTATCAAAAAACATGATCCGCAAGTACTAAGATTCTTTATGTTAGCAGTACATTATCGCAATCCCATCAACTATACAGATGAGTTGTTAGAAAATACAAAGGCAGGACTTGATCGATTAATAACTTCTTACCAAAACTTAAAACATCGACGTGAGGCTAGTGCCAATTTAACGGACAATGATCAAGAATGGTTGACAAAGGTTACTACCTTACATGATGAGTTTGTACGTGATATGGATGATGATTTTAATACAGCTAATGGAATCTCTAAGTTATTCGACTTATCAAAGTTGGCTAACATGTATCTTATTGAAAAAAATACATCTATCACTGTGATCGACGCATTTATGAGTGAGTTTGAAGTGTTATTTGGAATCTTAGGTTTAACTCTTGAAGCAGATCAACTGCTTGACGAAGAAATAGAAGCATTAATCGAACAACGAATCCAGGCTAGAAAAGATCGAAATTTCCAGTTATCTGACCAAATTCGTGATCAGTTAAAAGATATGAATATTATTTTAGAAGATACGCCTCAAGGCACAAGATGGAAAAGAGGCTAAAATATGCTTCACTTTGAAAATACGATAGATGCAAAACAATTGAATAGTCTCGCGCTAGCATATATAGGGGACTCCATTTTTGAAGTATATGTTCGGAGATACCTGCTTCAATCTGGGAAGGTACGACCGAATCAGCTTCATAAGGAGTCGACGAAATATGTATCAGCAAAAGCTCAATGTCAATTCATCCATCACTTTCTGGATTCGAAGCTCTTAAGTGAGGAAGAAGAGGCTGTTGTTAGAAGGGGCCGAAATGCAAAATCTGGAACAGTGCCAAAGAACACAGATGTACAGACATATCGCTATGGGACAGCGTTCGAAGCATTAATCGGATATCTATATTTAATGAACAGAGAGGAGCGACTTGATGAATTGATCGAAGTTGCCCTCTCTCAAGTTGGAGAATGAAAGGAGGAACAATAATATGAGCCAAGACTTTATTATTGGGAAAAATCCAGTTATAGAAGCACTAAAGTCAGAACGCGATGTGAATAAAATATTTATCGCAGAAGGTTCCCAAACGGGTCAAATGCAACAGGTCATTGGGCTAGCAAAAGCACAAAATGTCATCGTTCAATTTGTTCCTAAAAAGAAAATCGACCAGATGGTAGAAGGAAATCACCAAGGGGTTGTAGCGGCAGTAGCTGCCTATCAATATGCGGAGCTAGATGACTTGTTTAAGGCGGCAGAAGCAAAAGGTGAAACACCATTTTTCCTTTTGTTAGATGAAATTGAGGATCCGCATAATCTAGGATCCATTATGAGAACAGCTGATTCCACTGGTGCACACGGAATTATCATTCCGAAACGACGAGCAGTTGGGTTAACAGCAACTGTTGCAAAAGCATCAACGGGTGCCATTGAATATGTTCCTGTTGTCCGCGTGACGAATATGGCACAAACCATTGATGAGCTAAAGGAACGAGGTTTATGGATTGCAGGGACAGATGCAAAGGGCAAACAGGACTTTCGTTCGCTTGATGGGACAATGCCTTTAGGTCTTGTGATTGGTAGTGAAGGAAAAGGAATGGGAAGACTCATCCGTGATAAATGTGACTTTTTGGTTAGCCTGCCAATGAAAGGACATGTCACCTCTTTAAATGCTTCGGTAGCGGCTGCCCTTTTAATGTATGAGGTGTATCGAAAACGATATCCACTAGAGGGATAAAATGGACATTCTGTTAGTGGATGGATACAATATCATCGGAGCTTGGCCAGAGCTTCGAGAGCTAAAAAATAAGGATTTAGCATCAGCTCGGGACCGTTTAGTTGAGAGGATGGCCGAGTATCAAGCTTACTCAGGCTATCGTGTCATCGTTGTATTCGATGCCCATTTTGTAAAAGGAACAGAGAAAAAGTATAAGAATTATAAAGTCGAAGTTATATTCACAAGAAATAATGAAACAGCGGATGAACGCATTGAAAAACTTGCGATCTCTTTAAATAATAGAAAAACTCAGATTCATGTGGCAACCTCTGATTTTACGGAACAATGGGCCATATTTGGACAAGGTGCACTAAGAAAATCAGCACGAGAGTTATTAATAGAGATGGACTCGGTTGAAAAGAAGATAGAAAAGAAGGTACAAAAAATTCAGGAAAATAGCCCTACTTCAAAAATTCCATTAAGCAATGAAGTGGCAGAAATTTTTGAAAAATGGCGAAGAGGAAAGCGATGAGCGGTTGACGCTTTAAAAAAGGCTACTGTATAATATTTCTATCTATGCTTGTTCGGTCGGGGGGATCCGAAGTGAATGCTGACTACAAGACAACAAAAATCAACGAAAATTATTTGCATTTCATACAGCTTGAGGATGAGGAAATAGTTGATTTAGTGCACAAAGGTGATAGTGAAGCATTAGATTACTTGATTCATAAGTATCGAAATTTCGTTAGAGCTAAAGCTAGATCCTATTTCTTAATCGGTGCTGACAAAGAAGACATTGTTCAAGAAGGAATGATCGGTCTTTACAAAGCGATCCGAGATTTCCGAGAAGACAAGCTCACCTCTTTTAAAGCGTTTGCAGAACTGTGTATCACGAGACAAATTATTACCGCTATTAAAACGGCAACGAGACAAAAGCATATTCCACTGAATTCTTATGTGTCGTTGGACAAGCCGATCTATGATGAAGAATCCGATCGAACGTTAATGGATGTTATTTCTGGAGCTAAAGTGTTAGATCCGGAGGAACTTATTATCAATCAAGAGGAATTTGATCATATTGAGGTTAAAATGGCTGAGCTTCTTAGTGATTTAGAGCGGAAGGTACTAGCTCTTTACCTAGATGGTCAGTCTTACCAGGAAATATCAGAGGAGCTCAACCGTCATGTGAAATCCATTGACAATGCGCTCCAACGTGTGAAAAGGAAGCTTGAGAAATATCTTGAGGTAAGGGAGCTCACCCTGTAATATGACAGGTATATGGTAATAGAGCTCTGTTGACATTGATAAGTGTCCATGATACAGTTTTATGGACAAAATAGTAAGTTAGAGGTGGCATTTTTGACAAAAAAGGTAGTTTTGGCCTGTGTAACTTGCGGTTCGAGAAACTATTCAACGATGAGCAATAAAGAGTCGGAACGGTTAGAGCTGAAGAAGTTTTGTAGAACATGCAGTGCTCATACCATCCACCGTCAAACAAAGTAGTAGGCACCACCTATAGATAGAGTAAGACAAGGAAGTTGGGGGTATACACATGCAGCGCGTAGTCAATTTTTTTAAAGATGTCAGCCGCGAAATGCGCAAAGTTAGTTGGCCAAAGCGTAAGGAACTGACAAACTACACAGTTACGGTATTAGCTACAGTTATATTTTTTGCTCTTTTCTTTGCTGTAATAGATTTAGGGATTTCAGAATTAATTCGTTTAATTCCTTGAATAACACCCGTAACATAATGGTATAATGGTAACAAACATAGGAAACTTTTAGCAAAGCCCGGCAACGGGTTTTTTCATTTGTAAAAAAAATAAAGGCTAACAATGCTTTCTAGTTTAATAAAATGGATATTTTCATATAGGGAGGGAAGGACAATTCGTCCTCGACAATGGAAAAGAATTGGTATGTAGTTCATACTTACTCGGGCTATGAGAACAAGGTAAAAGCAAACCTTGAAAAACGTGTAGAGTCTATGGCGATGCAAGACAAAATCTTTCGCGTGGTAGTGCCTGAAGAAGAAGAAACAGATATTAAGAATGGTAAAAAGAAAGTAGTTAAAAGAAAGGTGTTTCCAGGTTACGTATTAGTTGAAATCGTGATGACAGATGACTCTTGGTATGTTGTTCGAAACACTCCTGGAGTAACTGGTTTCGTAGGTTCAGCTGGATCTGGTTCTAAGCCGACTCCTTTACTACCGGAAGAAGTGAATTTCATCCTTAAACGTATGGGACTAGAGCAGAAGCGTGTGGATGTAAACTTTGAACTTGGAGAAATGGTACAAGTCAAGGAGGGTCCATTTGCAAACTTTACTGGATCTATTGAAGAAATAGATAAAGACAAGTCTAAAGTCAAGGTTCTTGTAAATATGTTTGGTCGAGATACCCCTGTAGAACTTGAATTTACACAGATTGAAAAAATATAACCTGAAAAAACTTGAAATAGGTTTCGAAAAGTGGTAATATTTCAAAGGTCAGTATGTCTCAAACTTTGAGACCGGACAAAAGGAAACAGTTCTTTATTTTAAATAAAGACTATTATATGAGTGGGAGGGGAAAATCCCCTATTACCACATCACGGACTTAAGGAGGTGTGTCTCGTGGCTAAAAAAGTAATTAAGATTGTTAAGTTACAAATCCCTGCAGCTAAAGCTAATCCAGCACCACCAGTTGGTCCTGCACTAGGTCAAGCCGGTGTTAACATCATGGGATTCTGTAAAGAGTTCAACGCTCGTACAGCTGAACAAGCTGGCTTAATCATTCCTGTTGAGATTACGGTTTTTGAAGACCGTTCATTTACATTTATTACAAAAACTCCTCCTGCTGCAGTTCTTCTTAAGAAGGCGGCTGGCATCGAGTCTGGTTCTGGTGTACCGAACCGTAATAAAGTAGCAACAGTCAAGCGTGACAAGGTGCGCGAGATTGCTGAAACAAAAATGCCTGATCTAAATGCGGCTAGCGTTGAAGCAGCTATGCGTATGGTTGAAGGTACTGCACGCAGCATGGGTATTGTTATCGAAGACTAATTCATGCTCGAATGTTTTTTGAGTTAAGGGGTTGCGGTGTTGAATTTGGTTTCACGCGCAACCTTTCTTATGTCTAGCGAATGTGTGTTTATGCACAGCGCTGTTATTCGTGGGAGGTTAGTTAAGAACTTTTCCGCTAAAACCACAATCTAGGAGGAAATAAAAATGGCTAAAAAAGGTAAGAAGTTTTTAGAAGCTTCAAAGCTTGTTGACCGTACAAAAGCATATCCGGTTGAAGAAGCTATTGAACTTGCTAAAAAGACAAACTTTGCAAAGTTTGATGCATCTGTAGAAGTTGCTTTCCGTCTTGGAGTAGATCCAAAGAAAGCTGACCAACAAATCCGTGGAGCAGTTGTGCTTCCAAACGGAACTGGTAAAACACAACGTGTACTTGTATTTGCTAAAGGTGAAAAGGCGAAAGAAGCAGAAGCAGCTGGCGCTGATTATGTAGGAGATGCAGACTACATCAACAAGATCAACCAAGGTTGGTTTGAATTTGACGTAATCGTTGCTACACCTGACATGATGGGTGAAGTTGGTAAGCTTGGTCGTGTATTAGGACCTAAAGGCTTAATGCCAAACCCTAAGACTGGTACAGTTACATTTGATGTAACAAAAGCAGTTAACGAAATCAAAGCTGGTAAAGTTGAATACCGTGTTGATAAAGCTGGAAACATCCACGTACCAATCGGGAAAACTTCTTTTGAAAACGAAAAGCTTGTTGAGAACTTCACTACAATTTTCGAAACAATGCTAAAAGTGAAGCCTTCTGCTGCAAAAGGAACTTACATGAAGAACGTAACTGTTACTTCAACAATGGGACCTGGAGTAAAAGTAGACCCTTCAACTGTAAATGCAAAGTAATTTGAAAATATAATTGACAACAGAATGAAATTCTACTAGAATAGATTTTGTTGTGAAAATAGAATAACATTTGTACCGCAGACAGTAGGTGCCATTAAGGCTTAATTTCCTACCGAGGTCATACGATAGATTGAACAGTTCGTGTAAACGACTATTGTATACTTCCTCCATGTCTGCAAGGCATGGAGGTTTATATTTTCCGGTATAAATGTAGTAAATCTACAGGAGGTGTAAGGATGAGCAACGCTATCGAAACTAAAAAAGTAATCGTAGACGAAATCGCTGATAAGTTAAAAGCTGCTAAAACAACAGTTGTTGTTGACTATCGCGGTTTAAATGTTTCTGAAGTAACAGAACTTCGTAAACAACTTCGTGAAGCTGGTATTGAGTTCAAGGTTTACAAAAACTCTTTAACTCGTCGTGCTGCTGAAGCTTCTGAACTTGCTGGCCTTAACGACGCTCTTACAGGTCCTAACGCTATTGCATTCAGTAACGAAGATGTAGTTGCCCCAGCTAAAATTTTAAATGACTTCGCTAAAAAGCATGAAGCTCTTGAAATTAAAGCAGGTGTAATTGAAGGGAACGTTGCATCATTAGAAGATATTAAGGCTCTTGCTGAACTACCATCACGCGAAGGCTTACTATCTATGCTACTCAGCGTACTTCAAGCTCCAATCCGCAACCTTGCTCTTGCTACAAAAGCTGTTGCAGATCAAAAAGAAGAACAAGGCGCGTAAGTTAGAAATATCGTTCGTGAAATAAACTAAAACAAACACAATTTTAAGGAGGAACTTTTATCATGACTAAAGAACAAATCATTGAAGCAGTTAAAAGCATGACTGTTTTAGAACTTAACGACTTAGTAAAAGCTATCGAAGAAGAATTTGGTGTAACTGCTGCTGCTCCTGTAGCTGTAGTTGGAGCTGCTGGTGGAGAAGCTGCTGCTGAGAAAACTGAATTTGACGTTGTTCTTGCTTCTGCAGGCGACCAAAAAATCAAAGTTATCAAAGTTGTACGTGAAATCACAGGTCTTGGACTTAAAGAAGCAAAAGAACTTGTTGACAACACTCCAAAAGCTATCAAAGAAGGTGCTTCTAAAGAAGAAGCTGAAGAAATCAAAGCTAAGCTTGAAGAAGTTGGAGCAAACGTTGAAGTTAAGTAATAATGATATTGAAAGGCTCGCTGCATAAGCGAGCCTTTTGCTTTTTAAAAAAGGTTCGATTATAATTTTTTCGTATAAGTTTTCTCTACTAAAAATTCATGGAAGTGGTAGTATGGCAGAGCATTATTTCTCACGGGACCAAAAAGTTGAGAGTAATCGAAAGACATGGAGCTTTACACTAAGAAGTCAAAGTCTATCTTTTATTACCGACAATGGTGTGTTCTCAAAAAGTGAAGTAGATTTTGGGTCGAGGTTACTGATTGAGACTTTTCAATTTCCTAAGGTTGATGGCCCGATTCTTGATGTTGGTTGTGGCTATGGTCCGATTGGGATTTCTCTAGCAAAAGAACAACCAACCAAAGAAATACATATGGTAGATGTGAATGAGCGTGCGATTGGATTAGCAAAGGATAATGCAGCTCTAAATAAAGTTTCAAATGTAACTATATACGAGAGTGATCGGCTAACTCAGGTAAAAGGTAAGGAGTTTGCCGCAATCTTAACTAACCCTCCTATTCGGGCAGGAAAGCAAGTAGTTCACGATATATTTGAACAAAGTTTTGATCATCTGGCTCCTGGTGGTGAGCTATGGGTAGTCATTCAGAAAAAACAGGGTGCACCTTCAGCGATAGAAAAACTAAATGAAATATTTGGTTCAGTTGAAACCGTTGAAAAGAAAAAAGGGTATTTTATCTTGAAAGCTAAAAAGATTTGACTTGACATTTTGGCTATGTTAATATTATAAAATGCCAACATGATATATTGTGTAAAATTGCTAAATTCAACTGTAGTTGTATAAATTTGGTAGTTTACGGCGATGCTAATTAAATAATAGTAGAAAATTGGAGAATGTGGTTTTTAAGAAAAAACCCTTTTTCTTTTTGTCTTATGAAAAAGATACATGTAAGCGTTGAAGTCTTGAGTCGAGCGGTCAAGTGGGAAAATCCTCCTGTCTGGACAAAAGCATCTCGTTTTCCTATCTATTTTTTATAAGAAATTTATAGAAGTAATCACAAAAGCTTGATTTGAGGGGTGAATCTGTTGACAGGTCAACTAGTTCAGTATGGACGACACCGCCAACGAAGAAGTTATGCGCGAATCAGTGAAGTTTTAGAATTACCTAACTTAATTGAGATTCAAACAGCTTCCTATCAATGGTTCCTTGATGAAGGATTGCGTGAAATGTTCCAGGATATTTCACCGATTGAAGATTTCACAGGTAATTTGTCATTAGAATTTATTGATTATAGTTTAAGCGAACCAAAGTATTCTGTTGAAGAATCCAAGGAACGAGACGTTACATACTCTGCTCCACTTCGTGTAAAAGTGCGTCTTGTTAATAAAGAAACTGGGGAAGTAAAAGACCAGGATGTTTTCATGGGTGACTTCCCGCTTATGACGGAAACAGGTACATTCGTTATTAATGGTGCCGAGCGCGTTATCGTATCTCAGCTTGTGCGTTCACCAAGTGTTTATTATAGTGGAAAACTTGATAAAAACGGAAAACGTGGATATACAGCAACTGTAATCCCGAACCGTGGTGCTTGGTTAGAATACGAAACTGATGCGAAGGATGTTGTGTACGTTAGAATAGATCGTACGAGGAAGTTACCCGTTACGGTTCTTTTGCGTGCATTAGGATTTGGTTCAGACCAAGAAATCATTGAGTTAATTGGAGACAATGAGTACATTCGTAATACTCTTGAAAAGGATAATACGGAAGGTACAGAGAAAGCTCTGTTAGAAATTTATGAGCGTCTTCGTCCTGGTGAACCACCAACGGTTGAAAATGCAAAAAGTTTACTTGTTTCTAGATTCTTTGACCCTAAGCGCTATGATTTAGCGAATGTAGGTCGTTACAAAATTAACAAGAAGCTGCATATAAAGAATCGTCTATTCGGTCAACGCCTTGCAGAAACATTGGTTGATCCTGAAACGGGAGAAATCATTGCAGAAAAAGGTGTGCTTTTAGACCGCCGTACGTTAGATCGTATTCTTCCACAATTAGAAAAGAATATTGGATTTAAGACCTTCACTCCAGTTGGAGGAGTAGTTCAAGAAGATATCCTTTTACAATCAATTAAGATTTTTGCTCCTAATGAGGATGGCGAAAAGGCAATTAATGTTATTGGAAATGCATATGTACCAGAAGCTGTTAAGAACATTGACCCATCTGATATTATTGCTTCCATTAGCTATTTCTTTAACCTTCTACATTCGGTAGGAGATACAGATGATATTGACCACTTAGGAAATCGTCGTCTGCGCTCAGTAGGAGAATTACTTCAAAACCAATTCCGTATCGGTTTATCAAGAATGGAAAGAGTCGTTCGTGAAAGAATGTCCATTCAAGATACAAATACGATTACACCACAGCAATTAATTAATATACGTCCTGTGATTGCGTCGATTAAAGAGTTCTTTGGTAGCTCTCAGTTATCGCAGTTCATGGATCAAACAAACCCATTAGCTGAGCTTACTCATAAGCGACGTTTATCAGCATTAGGACCTGGTGGCTTAACACGTGAACGTGCTGGATTCGAAGTGCGTGACGTTCACTACTCTCACTATGGTCGTATGTGTCCAATTGAAACGCCGGAAGGTCCGAACATTGGACTAATCAACTCTCTATCTTCCTTTGCAAAAGTAAATCGATTCGGGTTTATCGAAACGCCATATCGACGTGTAGATCCTGAAACAGGAAAAGTTACAAGTCATATCGACTACTTAACTGCAGATGAAGAAGATAACTATGTAGTAGCACAGGCAAATGTGAGACTAGGAGAAGACGGATCTTTCATAGATAACGATATTATTGCTCGTTTCCGAGGCGAAAACACGGTTGTTAATCGTGAGCGTGTAGACTACATGGACGTTTCTCCTAAACAAGTAGTTTCAGCTGCGACAGCATGTATTCCGTTCCTTGAAAATGATGACTCAAACCGTGCTCTTATGGGTGCGAACATGCAACGTCAGGCTGTACCATTGATGCAACCAGAAGCCCCTCGTGTAGGAACGGGAATGGAATATGTTTCTGGTAAAGACTCTGGAGCAGCAGTGATCTGTAAACACGATGGAATCGTGGAGCATGTTGAAGCTCGTCAAGTGTGGGTAAGAAGAGTGACTGAAGTAGATGGCCAAGAAGTAAAGGGCGATCTAGATAAATATAGAATGCAAAAATTCATTCGTTCAAACCAAGGTACTTGCTATAACCAAAGACCTATCGTGGCTGTAGGTAACCGTGTAACAAAAGGAGAGATCCTTGCAGACGGACCATCAATGGAGCTTGGAGAACTTGCTCTTGGCCGTAACGTTCTTGTTGCCTTCATGACTTGGGATGGTTATAACTATGAAGATGCTATTATCATGAGTGAAAGACTTGTAAAAGATGATGTGTATACTTCTATTCATATTGAAGAATACGAGTCAGAGTCACGTGATACAAAGCTTGGACCAGAGGAAATCACTCGTGATATTCCAAACGTAGGGGAAGATGCTCTTAGAAATCTCGATGAGCGTGGAATCGTACGTGTCGGAGCAGAAGTGAAGGACGGAGATTTACTAGTTGGTAAAGTAACGCCTAAAGGTGTAACAGAACTAACAGCTGAGGAACGCTTATTACATGCAATCTTCGGTGAAAAAGCACGTGAAGTTAGAGATACATCTCTTCGTGTACCTCACGGTGGGGGCGGTATTGTCCTAGATGTAAAAGTCTTTAACCGTGAAGATGGAGATGAGTTACCTCCAGGTGTAAACCAACTTGTTCGTGCTTATATTGTTCAGAAGCGTAAGATTTCTGAAGGGGACAAGATGGCCGGTCGACACGGGAATAAAGGGGTTATCTCACGTATCTTACCGGAAGAGGATATGCCTTTCTTACCAGATGGGACTCCGGTTGACATCATGTTAAACCCATTAGGGGTACCATCACGTATGAACATCGGTCAGGTACTTGAGCTTCATCTCGGTATGGCTGCAAGAGCACTAGGCATTCATGTTGCTTCTCCGGTATTTGATGGAGCGCGTGAAGAAGATGTTTGGTCAACTATTGAAGAAGCAGGTATGGCTCGTGACGCGAAAACAGTACTATATGACGGTCGTTCTGGTGAACCATTCGACAATCGTGTTTCTGTCGGAGTAATGTACATGATCAAACTTGCTCACATGGTTGATGATAAGCTACATGCTCGTTCAACTGGACCTTACTCACTTGTAACGCAACAACCACTGGGTGGTAAAGCACAATTTGGTGGACAGCGTTTTGGTGAGATGGAGGTTTGGGCATTGGAAGCTTACGGTGCTGCTTATACGCTTCAAGAAATCCTGACGGTCAAGTCAGATGATGTAGTAGGTCGTGTGAAGACGTATGAAGCGATCGTTAAGGGTGAGAATGTTCCAGAACCAGGTGTACCAGAATCATTCCGCGTATTAATGAAAGAACTTCAAAGCTTAGGTATGGACGTTAAGATCCTATCAGGCGATGAGCAAGAGATTGAAATGCGCGATTTAGAAGATGATGAGGAAGTACAACAAGCTGATGCTTTGACGATTTTGCCTGATTTTGAAGAGTCTGAATCAGAAAAAGTAGGTACTAAAGAGTAATCAACTCACATAAATAAAGGCCATCTCCTTCACTGATGAGGTTTTAGGAGATGGACTGATTTTTCAAGGAATCATTCCCTAACATATTGTTGGCAAAGAGACTAATTTAGGATCTAAGCCTTTCATATAAGGGTAAAACCCGTAGATCAAAAGGGAGGTAGGCCCCTTGCTAGATGTCAATAATTTTGAGTTTATGAAAATTGGTCTTGCTTCACCAGATAAGATTCGTTCATGGTCTTTTGGAGAAGTAAAAAAGCCAGAAACAATTAACTACCGTACACTTAAACCTGAAAAAGACGGTTTATTCTGTGAGCGTATTTTCGGACCAACAAAGGACTGGGAATGTCATTGCGGTAAGTACAAGCGTGTAAGATATAAAGGTGTAGTCTGTGATCGCTGTGGAGTGGAAGTAACTCGTGCAAAAGTACGTCGTGAGCGTATGGGTCATATTGAATTAGCCGCACCTGTGTCTCATATTTGGTATTTCAAAGGGATCCCAAGTCGTATGGGTCTTGTTTTAGACATGTCACCTCGTGCACTTGAAGAGGTCATTTATTTTGCTTCATATGTAGTTACAGATGCTGGTGATACAGCATTAGAAAAGAAGCAGCTTTTATCAGAGAAGGAATATCGTGCATACCGCGACAAATACGGTAATAAATTCCAAGCATCAATGGGTGCTGAATCCATTAAAAAGCTTCTTTCTGATATTGATTTAAACAAAGATGTTGAAGCGCTAAAGGAAGAGTTAAGAACTGCACAAGGCCAACGTCGTACAAGAGCAATTAAGCGCCTAGAGGTTCTAGAAGCATTCCGTAACTCAGGAAATGAGCCATCTTGGATGATACTTGATGTTCTGCCTGTCATTCCGCCAGAATTACGTCCAATGGTTCAATTAGATGGAGGGCGTTTTGCTACATCTGACTTGAACGATTTATATCGTCGTGTGATTAACCGTAATAACCGTCTTAAGCGTCTATTAGATTTAGGAGCTCCAAGCATTATCGTACAAAACGAAAAGCGTATGCTTCAAGAAGCAGTAGATGCTCTTATTGATAATGGTCGTCGCGGACGTCCGGTAACAGGACCAGGTAACCGACCTTTAAAATCACTTTCACATATGTTGAAAGGGAAGCAAGGGCGTTTCCGCCAAAACCTACTAGGTAAGCGTGTTGACTATTCTGGTCGTTCCGTTATCGTTGTAGGACCAAACTTAAAGATGTACCAATGTGGATTGCCAAAAGAAATGGCACTAGAGTTATTTAAGCCATTCGTTATGAAGGAATTGGTGGAAAAAGGTCTAGCCCACAATATCAAGTCGGCTAAGCGTAAGATTGAAAGAGTTCAGCCTGAAGTTTGGGATGTACTTGAAGAAGTAATTAGAGAGCATCCGGTTCTTCTTAACCGTGCACCGACTCTTCACAGACTAGGTATTCAAGCATTTGAGCCAACGCTAGTAGAAGGTCGTGCGATTCGTCTTCATCCGTTAGTGTGTACGGCATACAATGCTGACTTTGACGGTGACCAAATGGCCGTTCACGTTCCGCTTTCGTCTGAAGCTCAAGCAGAAGCAAGATTATTAATGCTTGCAGCTCAAAACATCCTTAACCCTAAGGATGGAAAACCAGTAGTTACTCCGTCTCAGGATATGGTATTAGGAAACTATTACTTAACTCTTGAACGTGCAGGTGCTGTTGGCGAAGGTATGATTTTCAATGATACAAATGAAGCGATATTAGCTTACCAAAATGGTTATGTACACTTACATACTCGTGTAGCTGTGCATGCAGGTTCATTGAATAACGAGACGTTCACTGAAGAGCAAAATAAAAAGCTTCTATTAACGACGGTTGGAAAACTGATCTTTAATGAAATCTTGCCTAGCTCATTCCCTTACATCAACGAGCCTACTAAATCAAATCTTGAAGTAGAAACACCTGCAAGATTCTTTGTAGAGCCTGGTACGGATGTGAAACAAGTAATTAGTGAAATGGATGTTGTAGATCCATTTAAAAAGAAGATTCTAGGGAACATCATTGCGGAAGTATTTAAGAAGTTTAAGATTACTGAAACTTCAAAGATGCTTGACCGAATGAAGGACTTAGGGTTTAAGCACTCTACAAAAGCTGGTATTACAGTTGGGGTTGCAGACATCGTTGTATTAGGTGAAAAGCAAGAGATTATCGCTGAAGCACAAACAAAGGTAGATAATGTTCAAAAGCAATTTAGACGTGGTTTAATCACAGAAGATGAGCGTTATGATCGTGTTATCTCCATCTGGAGTGCTGCGAAGGATGTTATCCAAGCGAAGCTAATGAAATCATTAGATAAAACAAACCCAATCTTCATGATGAGTGACTCTGGTGCCCGTGGTAACGCATCTAACTTTACGCAGCTTGCTGGTATGCGTGGACTAATGGCGAACCCGGCTGGTCGTATCATCGAATTGCCAATCAAATCAAGTTTCCGTGAAGGTCTAACAGTATTAGAGTACTTTATCTCTACTCACGGTGCACGTAAAGGTCTTGCTGATACAGCACTAAAAACTGCTGACTCTGGTTACTTAACTCGCCGTCTCGTTGACGTAGCACAAGATGTTATCGTTCGTGATGACGATTGCGGTACGGATCGCGGATTGCATATTGCTGCACTTAGAGATGGAACGGAAATTATCGAGTCTCTAGAAGAACGTTTAATCGGACGTTATGCAAGAAAAGCAATTAAAAACCCTGAAACAAAAGAAGTAATGGTTCGTGAAAATGAATTAATTACGGAAGACCTAGCAGCCGAAGTGGTTGGCGCTGGTGTAGAGGATGTATGGATTCGCTCTGCGTTTACATGTAACTCTCGCCACGGTGTATGTAAGAAATGTTACGGTCGTAACTTAGCAACTGGTCAAGAGGTTGAAGTGGGAGAAGCTGTTGGTATCATCGCTGCTCAATCTATCGGTGAACCAGGAACACAGTTAACGATGCGTACATTCCATACAGGTGGGGTTGCTGGAGACGATATCACACAAGGTCTACCTCGTATTCAGGAGATTTTTGAAGCGCGTAATCCGAAAGGTCAAGCGGTCATTTCTGAAATCGAAGGTGTGGTTGTTGGTATTAACGAAGGCCGCGACCGTCAACATGAAATTATCGTTCAGGGCGATGTAGAGTCAAGAACCTACACAGCTCCATACACTGCACGTCTAAAAGTGGCTGTAAACGATAAGGTTGAACGCGGTGAAGAACTGACAGAAGGTTCGATCGATCCTAAGGAATTAATCAAGGTGAAAGACGTTACAGCTGTTCAAGAGTATTTGCTTCGTGAAGTTCAAAAAGTATACCGTATGCAAGGGGTAGAAATTGGTGACAAGCACGTTGAAGTAATGGTACGACAAATGCTTCGTAAGGTTCGTGTCATTGATGCAGGTGAAACAGATGTATTACCTGGATCGCTTCTTGATGTACATCAGTTCAGAGATGCAAACGAAAAAGCGTTGCTTTCTGGAAAAATGCCTGCAACAGGACGTCCTGTATTGCTTGGTATTACTAAGGCTTCACTTGAAACAGATTCATTCTTATCTGCTGCTTCATTCCAAGAAACAACAAGAGTACTTACAGACGCAGCTATTAAAGGTAAACGGGATGAGTTACTTGGTCTGAAGGAAAATGTAATTATTGGTAAGCTTGTTCCAGCTGGAACTGGTATGCAACGTTATCGTAAAGCTGAACCAGTAAGAAACATTGAACAAGAAGAAGTATTAACTGTAGAATAATCATTCATGCGGCACTCTACCCTGAGTGCCGCACATTAAATGAACATCTCTATTAATAAAAATATCATTAGGTGTTGACAGCGAGTTTCATAGGTGTTAATATATCAAAGGTGCTCCTATAAACCTGTTACTTTGGAGGATGCAATCATGTCTTATGAAAAAGTAATGCAGGCAAAGAGATTTATCGTAGGAACTAAGCAAACAGTAAAAGCCATCAAAAGCGGCACTATTTCCGAAGTACTAGTAGCTAAGGATGCTGAACCGCGTGTAACAGCAAAGGTAATTAGTACAGCACAGGAAGTAGGCGTTCCAATTATATACGTAGATTCTATGAAAAAGCTTGGTAAAGCTTGCGGGATCGAAGTAGGTGCTTCTACTGTAGCAATAACTTTTTAAAAACTGTTTTTATAGAAAGATATCTATAAAGACTTTGTTTTTTGTTTCAAAATGAACCACCTGGATGTGTGGGCTTTGAAATAGTAGATGAAGGGAGGAAAAAGAAATGCCTACAATTAATCAATTAGTGCGTAAGCCACGTTCTTCGAAAGAGGAAAAGTCTAAATCACCTGCACTAAACAAAGGTTACAACAGCTTCAAGAAATCACAAACGAACGTATCTTCACCTCAAAAGCGTGGGGTATGTACGCGTGTTGGTACAATGACTCCGAAGAAGCCGAACTCAGCATTACGTAAATATGCTCGTGTACGCTTAACTAACGGAATTGAAGTAACAGCATACATTCCTGGAATTGGTCACAACCTACAAGAGCACAGCGTAGTACTTATTCGCGGTGGTCGTGTAAAGGACTTACCAGGGGTACGTTATCATATCGTTCGTGGTGCACTAGATACAGCTGGTGTAAACAACCGTATGCAAGGTCGTTCTAAATACGGAACTAAGAGACCAAAAGCAGCAAAGAAATAATTATTACTACAAAAAACTAAAATCACACTTCTGTGAAAGGAGGAACAAACATGCCTCGTAAAGGTCCTGTAGCAAAGAGAGACGTATTACCAGATCCGTTATATAACTCAAAGCTAATCACTCGTTTGATCAACAAAATGATGATCGACGGTAAAAGAGGAAAGTCACAAGCAATCCTTTACTCTGCATTCGAACTTATTCGTGAGCGCAGTGGTAAAGAACCAATCGAAGTATTCGATGCAGCACTTAAAAATATCATGCCAGTTCTTGAAGTTAAAGCACGCCGTGTAGGTGGTTCTAACTATCAAGTACCAGTAGAGGTGCGTCCAGATCGTCGTACAACTCTAGGTCTTCGTTGGTTAGTAAACTACTCTCGCCTTCGTGGAGAAAAGACGATGGAAGAGCGTTTAGCTAACGAAATCTTAGATGCAGCGAATAACACTGGTGCATCAGTTAAAAAGCGTGAAGATACTCACAAAATGGCTGAAGCAAACAAAGCATTTGCTCACTATCGTTGGTAGAATTTACTTTTACTCTAATATAAAAATAAACTAAAACACTCATACGAGAAAGGAGAAATACCAATGGCAAGAGAGTTCTCCTTAGCAAATACAAGAAATATCGGTATCATGGCTCATATTGATGCTGGTAAAACAACAACAACTGAGCGTGTACTTTATTACACTGGTCGTATTCATAAGATTGGTGAAACACATGAAGGTGCATCTCAAATGGACTGGATGGAGCAGGAACAGGAGCGCGGAATTACAATCACTTCCGCTGCTACAACTGCTCAATGGAAAGGCCACCGAGTTAACATCATCGATACACCGGGACACGTAGACTTCACAGTAGAAGTAGAACGTTCCCTACGTGTACTTGATGGTGCAGTTGCTGTACTTGATGCACAGTCTGGTGTTGAGCCTCAAACTGAAACAGTTTGGCGCCAAGCAACAACTTACGGTGTACCACGTGTTGTATTTGTAAACAAGATGGACAAAATTGGTGCTGATTTCAAGTATTCAATCAAAACACTTCATGATCGCTTACAAGCGAATGCTGCTGCAATTCAACTTCCTATCGGAGCTGAAGATCAATTCTCAGCTATCATTGACCTTGTTGAAATGAATGCAACATTCTATGGTAACGACCTTGGAACAGATATTGAAGTTCGTGAAATCCCTGAAGAGTACCGTGCTGAAGCAGAAGAATACCGTGAAAAATTAATTGAAGCGGTATCTGAGTTTGACGAAGTATTAATGGAAAAATACCTTGGTGGCGAAGAAATCACTAACGATGAGCTAAAATCAGCGATTCGTAAAGGTACTGTTAACGTTGAGTTCTACCCAGTTATCTGTGGATCAGCATTCAAAAACAAAGGTGTTCAATTGATGCTTGACGCTGTAATTGACTACCTACCATCACCATTAGATGTACCTGCAATCAAAGGTACATTACCTGATAGCGATGAAGTAATTGAGCGTCACTCAAGCGATGAAGAGCCTTTCTCAGCTCTAGCATTCAAAGTTATGACTGACCCTTATGTTGGAAAACTAACTTTCTTCCGTGTGTACTCTGGTACATTAAGCTCAGGTTCTTACGTTCAAAACTCTACTAAAGGTAAGCGTGAGCGTGTAGGTCGTATCCTACAAATGCATGCTAACAGCCGTGAAGAGATTTCAATGGTATACGCAGGTGACATCGCTGCTGCTGTAGGTCTAAAAGATACTACAACTGGAGATACACTATGTGATGAAAAGAACCTAGTTATCCTAGAGTCTATGGAATTCCCAGAGCCAGTTATTCAATTATCTATCGAGCCTAAATCTAAAGCTGACCAAGATAAAATGACTACTGCTCTTCAAAAGCTTCAAGAAGAGGATCCTACATTCCGTGCGCATACTGACCAGGAAACTGGACAAGTTATCATCGCGGGTATGGGTGAACTTCACTTAGATATTCTAGTAGACCGTATGCGTCGTGAATTCAAAGTTGAAGCTAACGTTGGTGCACCTCAGGTTGCTTACCGCGAAACAATCCGTTCTTCTGCTAATGTAGAAGGAAAGTTTGCTCGTCAATCTGGTGGACGTGGACAATTCGGACACGTTTGGATTGAATTCTCTCCAAACGAAGAAGGAAAAGGATTCGAATTCGTAAATGGAATCGTCGGTGGTGTTGTTCCTCGTGAATACATCCCAGCTGTACAAGCGGGTCTTGAAGATTCACTTGACAGAGGTATGATTGCTGGATTCCCTGTTGTCGATATCAAAGCTAGATTGTTTGATGGATCTTACCATGATGTTGACTCATCTGAAATGGCGTTTAAGATTGCTGCGTCTATGGCACTTAAAGCAGCAGCTTCTAAGTGTAACCCAGTTATCCTTGAGCCTATCATGAGAGTCGAAGTTATTATTCCTGAAGAGTATCTTGGTGATATTATGGGTAACGTAACTTCACGTCGTGGTCGTGTAGAAGGTATGGAAGCACGCGGTAACGCTCAAGTTGTTCGTGCAATGGTTCCACTTTCTGAAATGTTTGGATATGCAACAAGCCTTCGTTCTAGCACGCAAGGTCGTGGAGTATTCTCAATGCATTTCGATCACTATGAAGAGGTTCCAAAATCAATCTCTGAAGAAATCATCAAAAAAAATAAAGGCGAATAATTGATTTTCGCCCTTTTTTAAAGTATAACTACTTATGTAAGTGTGGACGTTGGTAGGTGCTGGTAACAGCTACCTCTCTGTCCATAAATATACTTAGACTATTTTTTATATATTAAAGGAGGATTTTTCTAATGGGAAAAGCTAAATTTGACCGTTCTAAGCCACACGTTAACATCGGTACAATTGGTCACGTTGACCATGGTAAAACAACTTTAACAGCTGCAATCACTTCTGTACTTGCTAAGGTAGGTGGAGCAGAAGCTCGTGCATATGATCAAATCGATGGTGCTCCAGAAGAAAGAGAGCGTGGAATCACAATCTCTACTGCGCACGTTGAGTACGAAACTGCTAGCCGTCACTACGCACACGTTGACTGCCCAGGTCACGCTGACTACGTTAAGAACATGATCACTGGTGCAGCTCAAATGGACGGCGGTATCTTAGTAGTATCTGCTACTGATGGTCCAATGCCACAAACTCGTGAGCACATCCTACTTTCTCGTCAGGTTGGTGTACCTCACCTTGTAGTATTCATGAACAAGTGTGATATGGTAGACGACGAAGAGCTTCTTGAATTAGTAGAAATGGAAATCCGTGACCTACTTTCTGAGTATGACTTCCCTGGAGATGACATTCCTGTAATTAAAGGTTCTGCTCTTAAAGCTTTAGAAGGTGAAGCTGAATGGGAAGAGAAAATCAACGAGCTTATGGCTGCGGTTGATGAGTATGTTCCAACACCAGCTCGTGACACTGAAAAGCCATTCATGATGCCAGTTGAGGATGTATTCTCAATCACTGGTCGTGGAACTGTTGCTACTGGACGTGTTGAGCGTGGAGTAGTTAAAGTTGGGGACGTAGTTGAAATCGTTGGTTTCACTGAAGAGCCTAAGTCTACTACTGTAACAGGTGTAGAAATGTTCCGTAAGCTTCTTGACTATGCTGAAGCTGGAGACAACATTGGTGCACTTCTTCGTGGGGTTTCTCGTGAAGAAATCGAGCGTGGACAAGTTTTGGCTAAGCCAAAATCAATCACTCCACACACAAAGTTCAAAGCGGAAGTTTATGTTCTTTCTAAAGAAGAAGGTGGACGTCATACTCCATTCTTCACTAACTACCGTCCACAATTCTATTTCCGTACTTCTGATATTACAGGTATCTGTAACCTTCCAGAAGGTGTTGAAATGGTTATGCCTGGCGACAACATCGAAATGACTGTTGAACTAATCGCTCCAGTTGCGATCGAAGAAGGTACTAAGTTCTCTATCCGTGAGGGTGGACGTACTGTAGGCGCTGGCGTAGTTGCTACAATCACTGAATAATTTTAAATAAGAAAGCAGATGGGTTTTCCATCTGCTTTTTTCTATGCTTTTTTTTAGGTAAAGCATTGACATTTTCCCATTCTGTTGTTAAATTTAATTAAACCTATCAGTTAAGTTGGAATTAAATTTAAATAGAGATATATTAATGTTAGGAGTGGTATTACATGGTCGAGTCAAAGTTGACTTTTTCATCATATGATTATTATTCGTTTCCTAGCTTCGACGAAGATAATGAGACAAATGGCGCACTCGATGCGTTACGTTGGAGTTATGAGCATTACGATGAGAATGAAATTGTGTACGCATGTAGTTTTGGAATTGAAGGCATGGTCATGATTGATTTAATAGCGAAGGTTAAGCCGGATGCAAAGGTTGTTTTCTTAGATACCGGTCTTCATTTTAAAGAGACATATGAACTTATTGACAAGGTAAAAGAACGTTACCCACAACTAGAAATTGAACTTAAAAAACCGTCCTTAACATTAGAAGAGCAAAAAGAACAACACGGAGATGAACTCTGGAAGACGGCTCCAAACAGATGTTGTGAAATTAGAAAGATTATTCCTTTAAGAGAAGCCTTATCGGGTGCAACTGCGTGGATAAGTGGATTAAGAAGAGAGCAGTCTGAAACGAGAAAGAACACACAGTATTTCAATAAAGATAACAAATTTGAATCGATTAAAGTATGTCCTCTGATTCACTGGACGTGGAAGGATGTTTGGAGATACGCACATAAGAATGACCTTCCGTATAATGTTCTTCATGATAATGGGTACCCTAGTATTGGATGTGCGCCATGTACTTCTCCGGCATTTAACGCAGATGATATGAGATCAGGTCGATGGACAGGAACAGGTAAGACAGAATGCGGACTACACCAATAGGAGGGCTTGGCCCATGGTCATAACATATACAGCTGTTATTGTTGCTCTCTTTTTGGCTATGAATATTGGTGCAAGTGGAGCTGCAGCCTCAATTTCTATCGCTTACGGCTCAGGAGCACTTCCAAAGAAAAAAGTGGCTCTGCTTGTTTGTGGAGTGGCGATTTTTTTAGGTGCTGTACTCGGTGGTAGTGAAGTTGTCAAAACAATCGGATCAAATATTGTGCCTTCATCGGTACTAGATGAAAAAGTAGTTCTCATTATTCTATCTTCAGCTGCACTTTCATTATTTATTGCCAACTTAATGGGGATTCCTTTGTCCACGAGCGAGATTACAGTTGGATCTGTTGTAGGAGTGGGTGTTGCTTTTAAGGCGCTATTTGTTAAGAACATTTTAGTTATTGTTGCTTTCTGGTTTATCGTTCCAATAGCAGCATTTACTATAGCGCTTTTGTGGGGTAGGGGAATAAAATTACTTGAAAAGAAATTTCCTACATTAAAAAATGGGAAGTATAATAAACCAATCACAATCTTTGTTATTGTTGTTGGGTTTTTTGAAGCTTTTTCGGCAGGAATGAACAATGTAGCAAATGCTGCAGGTCCTTTAGTTGGAGCCGGAGTAGTCTCTATTACAACTGGAGTTTGGGTTGGTGGATTATTCATTGCAGTAGGAGCTATATTCCTTGGAGGAAGAGTGCTTCAAACAAACGGGAAAAAAATAACGAGCTTTTCCTTGCTTGAAGGTGGGGCTATCTCAAGTACAGGTGCAACCCTGGTTATATTAGCTTCAGTATTTGGGTTACCGGTACCGTTAACTCAAGTCACAAGTACTGCAATCATTGGGATTGGTTTTGCTCAACGAGGGATGTCAATATTTCAACAAAGTATAATAAACAAGATTATTAAGGTATGGATTGTATCTCCTATTCTATCACTTGTTTTATCTTATGGACTTGTAAAGATCTTTGTTGATACTGATATATATACTGTTGTAGTGCTGTTTAGTGTAAGTATTGCCACTTTAGGTACACTATCCTTGGCAAATACGATAAAAAAAGAGAACCGAACATACTTTGAAAATAGCGGAGGTATTTAACTATGACACTTAGTACGCCACACGGAGGAAAACTTATCAATCTATGGGAGCCAGAATACAATGTTGAAAATATTGAGCTTTCAATTGATTTAGATAAGACAGCGTTAAGCGATTTAGAGCTTATTGGAAATGGAGCTTATAGCCCAATCACTGGCTTTTTTAATAAAAATGATTATGAATCAGTTGTGAATAACTTGCGTTTGGCTGATGGGCATGTATGGAGTATACCGATCACACTTCCAGTAGACGAAGTAAAAGCTAGTACTTTGTCAATCGGTGCAGAAGCGAAACTTGTTTTTGAAGGGGAAGTATACGGAGTCATCACGATTAATGACATCTATACACCGGACAAGGAAGTTGAGGCTAAAGCTGTTTATCAAACAGAAGAATTAGCGCATCCCGGAGTAAGGAAGTTATTTGAAAGAAAGAATATTTACGTAGGTGGACCAATTAAGGTCGTAAAGCGATTAGAAAGAGAAAGATTTAACGAGTACTATCTAGATCCAACAGAAACAAGAAGTATTTTCGCTGAAAACGGATGGAAGACTGTTGTAGGTTTCCAAACGAGAAATCCTGTTCACCGTGCACACGAATACATTCAAAAGTCAGCCCTAGAAATCGTTGATGGACTATTCTTAAATCCGTTGGTGGGAGAAACAAAATCTGATGATATTCCAGCAGATGTAAGAATGAAGAGTTATCAAGTGTTATTAAAGAATTACTATCCAGAAGATCGTGTATATCTTGCTGTATTCCCAGCAGCAATGCGCTATGCAGGACCTAGAGAAGCTATTTTCCATGCGATGGTTCGAAAAAACTATGGTTGCACGCATTTTATTGTAGGTAGAGATCACGCAGGTGTGGGCAATTATTATGGAACATACGATGCACAAAAGATTTTTGATCAATTTACACAAGAGGAATTAGGTCTAACACTTTTATTCTTTGAACATAGCTTTTACTGCAAGAAGTGTGGAAACATGGCATCAACAAAAACATGTCCACATTCAAAAGAAGATCATGTGATTCTTTCAGGAACAAAAGTAAGAGAAATGCTTCATAATGGTGAAGTACCACCAAGTGAATTTAGCCGTAAAGAAGTGGTAGAAGTACTAATTGAAGGCTTAAAATCTCACAGTGTGAAGGCATAGTTGGAGGATTATTATGAGTACAAATATTACATGGCATGAAGCTTCATTAAATAAAGAGCTAAGAAGAAAGCAATTCGGACATCATAGCTTTGTTTTATGGTTCACTGGCTTATCTGGCTCAGGGAAGTCTACAGTAGCTAATGCTGCTGCTAAGGCACTTTTTGATCAAGGGTTAAATCCTTACGTGTTAGATGGAGATAATATTCGTCACGGATTAAATAAGGACCTTGGTTTCTCTGAAGAGGATCGTACAGAAAACATCCGTAGAATCGGAGAAGTATCAAAGCTCTTTGTAGATAGTGGACAAATTGTAATAACGGCATTTATCTCTCCTTTTATTAAAGATAGAGAACTGGTACGTGAGCTGCTAGAAGCTGATGAGTTTATTGAAGTATATATTAAGTGCCCGGTAGATGAGTGCGAGAAGAGAGATCCGAAGGGTTTATATGAAAAAGCAAGAAAAGGGCTTATTCGTGACTTCACAGGTATCGATTCACCGTATGAAGAACCAGTGAACCCAGAAATCGTAGTAGAGACAAATAAGTATTCTATAGAAGAAAGTGTAGAGCAAATTCTTCAACACTTAAAATCTAAGGGATATATAAAAGAATAGGTATTAGATAGAAGAATATGAAGAGCCGGTATAAGAGTCCATAAAAGACACCTTTGTACTGGCCTTTTTTTATGGGACTCTTTCTATATGGTGAAGTTGGAGAGAGTGGAATTATTTCACACAAAGTTTATTGTTCACCCTGGTTGAAAAGAGCAAGTGTAACAGCTATAATAGGAAAAGTGTTCGAAAGATAAACAAAAAAACATATTTATGTTGCAATTGCTTTATCGTTTCAGTATAATAGACAATGTTGGTCTTTGACTGCGATGAAGTGAAAGGTTGCTGACACACCCGGCCGCTTTGCCATGGCGAGTGTGTGGGAAATTTTCACGGAGAATGTCTATTTTTAATATAGGCGAAAAGGAGGGAAAATAATGGCAAAACAAAAGATTCGTATTCGTTTAAAAGCTTATGATCACAGAATTCTTGATCAATCAGCAGAGAAGATTGTAGAAACTGCAAAGCGTTCTGGTGCGGCTGTATCTGGTCCGATTCCATTACCAACTGAAAAGTCAATTTACACAATCCTTCGTGCGGTTCATAAGTACAAAGATTCTCGTGAACAATTCGAGATGCGTACTCATAAGCGTCTAATCGACATCGTGAATCCAACTCCACAAACAGTTGATTCATTAATGCGTTTAGATTTACCATCTGGTGTAGATATCGAAATCAAACTTTAATGAAATAAAAATAATAAACTTTCAGGAGGTGTGACTTTAATGACCAAAGGAATCTTAGGAAGAAAAATTGGTATGACTCAAGTGTTTGCTGCAAACGGTGATCTTATCCCTGTAACTGTAGTAGAAGCAGCTCCAAACGTTGTTCTTCAAAAGAAAACGTCTGAAACTGATGGATATACTTCAATTCAATTAGGTTTTGAAGACAAGCGTGAAAAGCTTTCTAACAAACCTGAAAGAGGACACGTTGCAAAAGCTAACACTGCTCCTAAGCGCTTCGTTCGTGAATTACGCGACGTAAACGTAGATGAGTATGAAGTTGGTCAAGAAGTCAAAGTAACAATTTTCGCAGAAGGCGAAATCGTAGATGTAACAGGAATTTCAAAGGGTAAAGGTTTCCAAGGTGTTATCAAACGCCACGGACAATCTCGCGGACCAATGGCACACGGTTCACGTTACCACCGTCGCCCAGGTTCAATGGGTCCTGTAGCTCCAAACCGTGTATTCAAAGGTAAATTATTACCTGGACGTATGGGTGGAGAGCAAATTACTGTACAAAATCTTGAAATTGTAAGAGTAGATGCAGAACGCAACCTACTATTAATTAAAGGTAATGTACCAGGAGCTAGAAAAGCTCTAGTAAAAGTTAAAAGTGCGGTAAAAGCATAAATACTTAAGTCAGAAAGGAGGAAATAAGAATGCCGAAAGTAGCATTGTTAAACCAAACTGGATCACAAGTTGGCGAAATCGAACTTAATGATTCAATCTTTGGTATCGAGCCTAATAATCACGTTCTTTTCGAAGCGGTTATTATGCAAAGAGCTTCTTTACGTCAAGGAACTCACAAAACAAAAATTCGCTCTGAAGTAGCTGGCGGTGGACGTAAGCCATGGCGTCAAAAGGGTACTGGTCGTGCTCGTCAAGGTTCAATCCGTTCTCCACAATGGCGCGGAGGTGGTACTGTATTTGGTCCAGTTCCACGTAGCTATAGCTATAAATTACCTAAAAAGGTTCGTCGCTTAGCGATTAAATCTGCATTATCTACAAAGGTTTTAGAAGAAAACATTTTAGTACTTGAAAACCTTGCTTTCGAAACTCCAAAAACTAAAGACTTTAAAGGTGTATTAGCAGGATTATCTGTTAATTCAAAAGCACTTATCGTAACTGCTGACCTTGATGAGAACGTAGCATTATCTGCACGTAACATCCCTGGTGTTACTGTTGTATCTGCTAACGGAATTAGCGTATTGGATGTTTTAAATCATGACAAGTTGATCATGACTAAAGCAGCGGTTGAAAAAGTAGAGGAGGTGCTTGCATAATGGATGCACGCGATATCATTAAGCGCCCCGTTATCACTGAACGTTCTACTGACCTAATGGCTGAAAAGAAATATACTTTTGAAGTTGATGTTAGAGCTAACAAAACTCAAGTTAAAGACGCTGTAGAAGAAATTTTTGGTGTCAAAGTTGATAAAGTTAACGTACAGAACTACAAAGGTAAGTTCAAGCGCATGGGTAAATTCGGAGGCTACACGAACAAGCGTCGTAAAGCAATCGTTAAATTAACAGCTGATAGCAAAGAAATCGAATTATTCGAGGTTTAATATAGAATAGAAGAAGAGGAGGGAAAAAATTATGGCGATTAAAAAGTATAAACCTACCTCTAACGGTCGTCGCGGTATGACAGTTTCTGATTTTGCTGAAATTACAACAAGCACACCAGAAAAGTCTCTACTTGCTCCTTTAAAAAGAAAAGGTGGACGCAACAACCAAGGTAAGTTAACAGTACGTCATCAAGGTGGCGGCCATAAGCGTCAATATCGTATTATCGATTTTAAGCGTAACAAAGATGGCATTCCAGGACGCGTTGCTACAATCGAGTATGATCCAAACCGTTCTGCAAACATCGCATTAATTAACTACGTGGATGGAGAAAAGCGTTATATCTTAGCTCCTAAAAACTTAGTAGTTGGAACAGAAATCATGTCAGGTCCTGAAGCGGATATTAAAGTAGGTAACGCATTACCACTTGCTAACATTCCAGTTGGTACAGTTATCCACAATATCGAGTTAAAACCTGGTAAGGGTGGACAATTAGTACGTTCTGCAGGTACTTCTGCACAGGTTCTTGGTAAAGAAGGTAAGTACGTATTAGTACGTCTAAATTCTGGTGAAGTTCGTATGATTCTTGCAACTTGCCGTGCAACTGTAGGTCAAGTTGGTAACGAACAACACGAACTTATCAACATCGGTAAAGCTGGACGTTCTCGTTGGTTAGGCAAGCGCCCAACAGTTCGTGGTTCTGTAATGAACCCTAACGATCACCCACACGGTGGTGGAGAAGGACGCTCACCAATCGGACGTAAGTCTCCAATGACTCCATGGGGCAAACCAACTCTTGGATTCAAGACTCGTAAGAAAAAGAACAAATCAGATAAATTTATCGTTCGTCGTCGTAAAAAATAACGGGATTGTACTACGGTTCCAACATAGAACCGTAGAGCAGTCACGAAGGGAGGTTCAGACATGGGTCGCAGCTTAAAAAAAGGACCTTTTGTTGATGAGCATTTAATCACAAAGATCGAAAAGTTAAATGAAACTGAAAGCAAGCAAGTTACTAAAACTTGGTCTCGCCGTTCTACGATCTTCCCGCAATTCATCGGACACACGATTGCTGTATATGATGGTCGTAAACATGTTCCTGTATATGTCACTGAAGACATGGTAGGTCATAAGCTTGGAGAATTCGCTCCAACTCGTACTTACAAAGGTCATGCAAGTGATGACAAGAAAACAAGACGTTAATGAGAGGAGGGCATTCTGATGCAAGCTAAAGCTGTATTAAGAACAGTACGTATTGCTCCTCGTAAAGCTCGTTTAGTCGTAGATTTAATTCGAGGTAAGCAAGTAGGAGAAGCAGTAGCGATTTTAAAGCATACACCAAAAACTGCTTCACCAGTTATTGAAAAATTATTAAACTCTGCGATTGCTAATGCAGAACATAACTATGAAATGGACGTTAACAGCTTAGTAGTATCTCAAGCATTCGTTGACGAAGGACCAACTTTAAAACGTTTCCGTCCTCGTGCAATGGGTCGTGCAAGTGCTATTAACAAGCGTACTAGCCATATTACTATCGTATTAACAGAGAAGAAGGAGGGATAATAGTGGGTCAAAAAGTTAATCCAGTCGGCTTGCGTATTGGTATCATCCGTGATTGGGAATCCAAATGGTTCGCAGGAAAAGACTATGCTGATCTTTTACACGAAGACCTTAAAGTACGTGAGTACATTACAAAGCGTCTAAGCGATGCTTCTGTATCAAAAGTAGAAATCGAGCGTGCAGCTAATCGCATTAACATCACTATCCACACTGCAAAGCCAGGTATGGTTATTGGTAAAGGTGGTACTGAGGTTGAAGCGCTTCGTAAAGCTCTTAACTCACTTACTGGCAAGCGTGTTCACATCAACATTCTTGAAATCAAAAAAGCAGACATCGACGCTAAGCTTGTAGCGGAAAACATTGCTCGTCAATTAGAAAACCGCGTATCTTTCCGTCGTGCTCAAAAACAAGTTATTCAACGTGCAATGCGCGCTGGTGCAAAAGGTATCAAAACAATGGTATCTGGTCGTCTAGGCGGTGCAGACATCGCTCGTTCGGAGTCTTACAGTGAAGGAACTGTTCCACTTCATACTCTTCGTGCTGACATCGATTACGCTACAGCAGAAGCAGATACAACTTACGGTAAGTTAGGTGTAAAAGTATGGATCTACCGTGGAGAGGTCCTTCCTACTAAGAAGAAATCTGAGGAAGGAGGCAAATAATATGTTAGTCCCTAAACGCGTTAAGTATCGCCGTCAACACCGTGGAAAAATGCGCGGAATGGCTAAAGGTGGTACAGAGGTTAACTTCGGTGAATTCGGTCTACAAGCTATTGAAGCTTCTTGGATTACAAACCGCCAAATTGAAGCTGCTCGTATCGCAATGACACGTTATATGAAACGTGGCGGTAAAGTTTGGATTAAAATATTCCCTCATAAGCCTTATACAGCTAAGCCTCTAGAAGTCCGAATGGGTTCTGGTAAAGGTGCTCCTGAAGGATGGGTAGCAGTTGTTAAGCCTGGGAAAGTAATGTTTGAAGTTGCTGGTGTTTCTGAAGAAATCGCACGTGAAGCATTACGTTTAGCAGCACACAAACTTCCAGTAAAATGTAAGTTTGTAAAACGAGAAGAAATTGGTGGTGAATCAAATGAAAGCTAATGAAATTCGTGACCTTACCACTGCCGAAATAGAACAAAAAGTTAAATCTTTAAAAGAAGAGCTTTTCAACCTTCGCTTTCAATTGGCGACTGGACAACTTGAAAACACAGCTCGCATTCGTGAAGTACGCAAAGCGATTGCTCGCATGAAAACTGTAGTTCGTGAAAGAGAAATCGGCGTTAACAATCGATAATTGAAGGAGGTTTGCGAAAGATGAGTGAACGCAACCAACGCAAAGTTTACACTGGACGCGTTGTTTCTGACAAAATGGATAAAACCGTTACTGTCTTAGTTGAAACATACAAAAAGCATCCATTATACGGTAAACGCGTTAAGTACTCTAAAAAGTTCAAGGCTCATGATGAGCAGAACGTTGCAAAAATTGGCGATGTTGTTCGTATTATGGAAACACGTCCATTATCTGCTACGAAGCGCTTCCGCCTTGTTGAAGTAGTAGAAACAGCAGTAATTATTTAATTATGATCGGAAATAGCTACATCCCGAAGGGAGGTTACACACATGATTCAACAAGAAACACGTTTAAAAGTTGCTGACAATTCAGGTGCTCGTGAAGTACTTACAATTAAAGTTCTTGGTGGTTCAGGCCGCAAGACTGCTAATATTGGTGACATTATCGTTGTTACAGTGAAACAAGCAACACCAGGTGGCGTTGTTAAAAAGGGTGACGTTGTAAAAGCGGTAGTTGTTCGAACTAAAAGCGGCGTTCGTCGTGCAGATGGAACATACATTCGTTTCGATGAGAACGCTTGTGTAATTATCCGTGACGACAAGAGTCCACGCGGAACGCGTATCTTCGGACCTGTTGCTCGTGAACTTCGCGACAGCAACTTCATGAAGATCGTATCACTAGCTCCAGAAGTACTATAATCTTAAAATATATGCCTTTAAGGAGGTGCGAACAGATGCATGTGAAAAAAGGTGACAAAGTTATGGTCATCTCTGGTAAGGATAAAGGCAAAACAGGTGTTATCTTAGCTGCTTTCCCTAAACAAAGCCGTGTGCTAGTTGAAGGAGTAAACATTGTAAAGAAGCACTCTAAGCCATCCCAAGTGAATCCACAAGGTGGAATCATTAACCGAGAGGCACCTATTCATGTATCAAACGTCATGCCTATCGATCCTAAGACTGGTACGCCAACTCGTGTAGGGTTTAAAGAGGTTGACGGTAAAAAAGTACGTGTTGCAAAAAAATCCGGTGAAGTTCTAGATAAATAAAGTCTAAAAGAAGGGAGGTACAAAAATGAACCGCCTAAAAGAAAAATATGTTAAAGAAATTACTCCTGCTCTTATGAGCAAGTTTAACTATAAATCAATTATGCAAGTACCGAAGCTTGAAAAGATCGTTATCAACATGGGTGTTGGTGATGCAGTACAAAACGCAAAAGCACTTGATAATGCGGTAGAAGAACTAGCAGCTATCTCTGGTCAAAAGCCAGTTGTTACTCGTGCAAAGAAATCTATCGCTGGCTTCCGTCTACGTGAAGGTATGCCAATCGGTGCGAAGGTTACTCTTCGTGGAGAGCGTATGTACGAATTCTTCGACAAGTTGGTTTCTGTATCTCTTCCACGTGTACGTGACTTCCGCGGTATTTCTAAAAAGTCTTTCGACGGACGTGGAAACTACACATTAGGTGTAAAAGAACAGTTAATCTTCCCAGAAATTGATTACGATAAAGTAAGTAAAGTTCGTGGTATGGATATTGTTATCGTTACTACAGCTAATACTGATGAAGAAGCTCGTGAACTGTTAACTCAATATGGAATGCCATTCCAAAAGTAATCGGTAAATAGAGGGAGGCGAAAACGTGGCTAAAAAGTCAATGATTGCGAAACAAAAACGCACGCCTAAATTCAAGGTTCAAGAATACACACGTTGCGAACGTTGCGGACGTCCACATTCTGTATACCGTAAATTTAAGCTTTGCCGTATTTGTTTCCGTGAATTAGCATACAAAGGGCAAATTCCTGGTGTAAAAAAAGCCAGCTGGTAAAACTAGAGTTTGGGAAGGAGGTAAAAAACAATGGTCATGACAGATCCAATTGCAGATTTGCTAACTCGCATCCGTAATGCGAACATGGTTCGTCACGAAAAATTAGAAGTTCCTGCTTCTAACACGAAGAAAGAAATCGCTGAAATCTTAAAGCGTGAAGGATTCGTGCGTGATGTTGAATATATCGAGGATAACAAGCAAGGAATCATCCGTATTTTCTTGAAATATGGTTCAAACAACGAACGTGTTATTACTGGTCTTAAGCGTATTAGTAAGCCTGGTCTTCGTGTATATGCAAAAGCTACAGAGGTTCCACGCGTACTTAACGGTCTTGGAATCGCATTAGTCTCTACTTCTCAAGGCGTTCTTACTGATAAAGAAGCTCGCGCAAAGCAAGTAGGCGGAGAAGTACTAGCATACGTTTGGTAATAGAGTTTCTTAAAGAATGGAGGTGCACTAAATGTCTCGCGTAGGTAAAAAACCAGTTGAAATTCCATCAGGCGTTACAGTAACAGTTGATGGAAGCAACGTAACAGTAAAAGGTCCTAAAGGTGAACTAAGTCGTTCATTTAATCCAGATATCGAAATTAAGGTTGAGGAGAACGTAATTAACGTTTCTCGTCCATCTGATGCGAAGGAACACCGCGCATTGCACGGTACTACTCGCGCATTACTTTCAAACATGGTTGAAGGTGTATCTAAAGGGTTCGAAAGAACACTTGAATTAATCGGGGTTGGTTACCGTGCTCAAAAGCAAGGTACAAAGCTTGTATTAAACGTTGGATACTCTCATCCAGTAGAAATCGAGCCTGAAACAGGTATTGAGATCGAAGTACCTTCAAATACACGTGTAATTGTAAAAGGTACAAACAAGGAGCGCGTTGGCGCACTTGCTGCTAACATTCGTGACGTTCGTCCTCCTGAGCCTTACAAAGGTAAAGGAATCCGTTATGAAGGCGAATTCGTTCGTCGTAAAGAAGGTAAGACAGGTAAGTAATGCCCTAAGGGGTAAACGAAAGGAGTGACCAAAATGATTACGAAGGCTGACAAAAATGCAACGCGTAAGAAAAGACACGCACGTGTGCGTTCAAAACTTAGCGGTACTGCAGCTCGTCCTCGTCTAAATGTGTTCCGTTCAAGCAAGCACATTTATGCACAACTAATTGACGATGTAAGTGGAGTAACTTTAGCGAGTGCTTCAACTTTAGATAAAGAAATCGGTCTTGAATCTACTGGTAACGTTGATGCAGCGGTTAAGGTCGGAGAATTAGTTGCAAAGCGTGCTGTAGAAAAAGGCGTTAAAGCTGTTGTTTTCGATCGTGGAGGATACTTATATCATGGACGCGTGAAAGCACTAGCAGATGCTGCTCGTGAAAACGGCTTAGAATTTTAATAGACAAAGGAGGGACACAAAAAGATGCGTCGTATTGATCCAAACAAACTTGAACTTGAAGAACGCGTAGTTACGGTTAACCGTGTTGCGAAAGTTGTTAAAGGTGGACGTCGTTTCCGTTTCTCTGCTCTAGTAGTAGTAGGTGACAAAAACGGCCACGTTGGCTTTGGTACTGGTAAAGCTCAAGAAGTACCAGATGCAATCCGTAAAGCAATTGAAGATGCTAAGAAAAACTTAATCGAGGTACCAATGGTTGGTACTACGATTCCACACCAAGTAATCGGACACTTCGGTGCTGGTGAAATCCTTCTAAAGCCTGCTTCTGAAGGTACTGGGGTTATCGCTGGTGGTCCAGTTCGTGCGGTACTAGAATTAGCTGGTGTAGCTGATATCTTATCAAAATCTTTAGGTACTAACACACCAATTAACATGGTTCGTGCAACTTTGGACGGTTTAAAACAACTAAAACGTGCTGAAGACGTAGCTAAATTGCGTGGAAAATCAGTAGAAGAACTGTTAGGTTAAGGGAGGGAAAGATAATGGCTAATAAATTAGAAATTACCCTCACTCGCAGTGTGATTGGTCGTCCACAAGATCAAAAAGAAACTGTTAAAGCACTTGGTTTACGTAAAATTCACCAAACTGTTGAGCAACAAGATAATGCTGCTATTCGCGGTATGATCAATAAAGTTGCCCACCTTGTAACAGTTGTAGAAAAATAAATCGATTTTTTTCTTTTAATAAGGAGGTGCCAATATGAAACTTCATGAATTAAAACCTGCAGAGGGTTCTCGTCGTGAGCGCAAGCGTCTTGGACGTGGTATCGGTTCTGGGCAAGGTAAAACTGCTGGTAAAGGTCATAAAGGTCAAAATGCTCGTTCTGGTGGCGGTGTACGTCCTGGCTTCGAGGGTGGTCAAACACCTTTATTCCAACGTTTACCTAAACGTGGATTTACCAACATCAACCGCAAGGAATACGCTATTGTAAACCTTGATGCACTTAACCGTTTCGAAGACGGAACTGAAGTTACTCCAGAACTTCTTATTGAAACTGGTGTGGTTAGCAGTGAAAAAGCAGGAATCAAGATTCTTGCTAAAGGCAATGTTGAGAAAAAGCTTACTGTAAAAGCTCATAAATTCTCCTCTGCTGCAAAGGAAGCTATCGAAGCTGCCGGCGGTCAAACTGAGGTGATTTAATGTTTCAGACAATCTCCAATTTTATGCGCGTGGGTGATATAAGACGAAAAATCATATTCACCCTTTTAATGTTGATTGTATTTAGAATCGGGACATTTATTCCTGTTCCACATGTAAATACCGATATTTTAAAAGCACAAGATCAACTTAGTGTATTTGGAGTACTGAATACATTTGGTGGGGGAGCACTTAGCAACTTCTCTATCCTTGCCATGGGTATCATGCCGTATATTACAGCGTCTATTATCATTCAACTTTTACAGATGGATGTAGTACCGAAGTTTACGGAGTGGTCAAAACAAGGAGATGTAGGTCGTCGTAAGCTTGCTCAGTTTACCCGCTACTTTACGATCGTACTTGGATTTATTCAAGCGTTCGGAATGTCTTATGGTTTTAATAATCTTGCTGGTGGATTATTGATTGAGAAGCCTGGCATCGGAACGTATCTTCTAATCGCAACTGTATTAACAGGCGGAACGGCTTTCCTTTTATGGTTAGGTGAACAAATCACTTCAAAAGGAGTCGGAAATGGTATTTCGATTATCATCTTTGCTGGTATCGTTGCTAGCATTCCGAATATAGCCAACCAAATCTATGCACAGCAATTTGAAGATGCTGGTGATAAGCTTTTCTTAAATATCGTAACAGTTCTGTTGATTGTTTTAGCTGTAATTGCGATTATTGTTGGAACCATTTTTATTCAACAAGCTTTACGTAAAATCCCAATTCAATATGCAAAGAAAATGACTGCTGGCACATCGCCTGCGGGACAATCCACTCACTTGCCTTTAAAGGTGAATGCAGCTGGTGTTATCCCTGTTATCTTTGCGGTATCGTTTATTATCACTCCTAGAACAATTGCACAGTTCTTTGAGCAAAATAGTGTAACGATTTGGATTGAACGAATTTTTGATTATACACATCCAATTGGAATGTTGATCTATTGTGCGCTAATTATTGCGTTCACATATTTCTATGCATTCATTCAAGTAAACCCAGAACAAGTTGCTGAGAACTTGAAGAAGCAGGGTGGGTATATTCCAGGAATTCGCCCAGGTAAGAACACTCAAGAATATTTAACGCGCGTATTATACCGCTTAACATTTGTTGGTGCGCTGTTCTTAGCAGCCATTGCCATACTTCCAGTCTTTTTTGTGAAGTTTGCGGGTCTTCCGGAATCTGCTCAAATTGGTGGAACGAGCTTGCTTATCGTTATCGGGGTTGCCCTCGAAACAATGAAACAGCTTGAAGCTCAGCTTGTTAAGCGTCACTATAAAGGTTTTATAAAATAATTCGGATTTGGGGACAACTGTTCCCAAACGCCGTTTTAGAGACTGAGGGGGAGCCAGAGTGAATTTAGTTTTGATGGGGCTGCCAGGTGCGGGAAAAGGCACTCAAGCTGAAAAAATCGTTGAAAAATATTCTATCCCTCATATCTCGACAGGAGATATGTTCCGTGCTGCTATGAAGGAAGGAACAGAACTAGGTTTAAAAGCTAAATCTTTCATGGATCAAGGAGCACTTGTTCCAGATGAAGTAACAATTGGTATTGTTCGTGAAAGATTAAGTAAAGATGACTGTCAAAAAGGATTCTTACTTGATGGTTTTCCTAGAACTGTTGCTCAAGCAGAAGCGCTAGAGAATATGCTTACTGGATTAAATAAGAAAATTGATTACTGTTTAAATATTGATGTAGACCAAAGTATTCTGATGGAACGTTTAACTGGTCGTCGTATTTGTAAAGAATGTGGAGCAACTTATCACTTGGTTTTCAATCCTCCTGCAAAGGAAGATACATGTGACCGTTGTGGCGGAGAGCTTTACCAGCGTGCAGATGATAACGAAGAAACAGTTCATAACCGTTTAGAAGTTAATATTCAACAATCTGAACCTTTGCTTCATTTTTATGAGACAAAAGGTTACTTGAAAAATATTAATGGTCAACAAGATATTAATGAAGTTTTCAATGATATTGACAGCCTTCTTCGGGAGCTTGCGTAAATGATTATTTGCAAGACTCCGCGTGAGATTGAAATAATGCGTGAAGCTGGTCGCATCGTTGCACTTACACACCAGGAGTTAAAAAAGCATATCGTTCCCGGTATAACTACAAAAGAACTGGATAAAATTGCTGAAGCTTTTATAAGAAAGCATGATGCAATACCGTCCTTTAAGGGTTATAACGGATTTACAGGCAGCATTTGTGCTTCCGTAAATGAAGAACTGGTACATGGTATTCCTGGGAATCGTGTATTGAACAACGGTGATATTATCAGTATTGATATCGGTGCTGAGTATAATGGCTATCATGGTGATTCTGCTTGGACTTATGCGGTAGGTTCTATTGATGAGGAGACACAGCGTCTATTAGATGTTACGGAGGAATCCTTGTACAAGGGACTTAATGAAGCTAAGCCAGGTGATCGTCTGTCGAACATCTCCCACGCGATTCAAACTTATGTGGAAGCAAACGGGTTTTCAGTTGTGCGCGAGTATGTAGGGCACGGAATAGGGCAAGACTTACATGAGGATCCACAAATTCCACATTATGGTCCACCTAATAAAGGCCCGCGTTTAAAACCTGGGATGGTACTAGCGGTTGAGCCGATGGTGAATGCAGGAAGTCGTTATGTTAAAACCTTAGCTGACGATTGGACCGTTGTTACAGTAGATGGGAGTATGTGTGCTCACTTTGAACATACAATTGCTATCACTGAAACGGGTTTTGAAATTCTTACAAAAGCTTAACTTGTAAAGCCAAGGGAACTGTCAAGTGTTTAGTAATATTTTAATTATTAAAATTGGGCAAATCCTTTTTAATATGCTATAATTATAAGGTTGCTAGAAAATTGTAGTGTATTAACCGGTCGTGTTGCATTGGAAAGCTACGATTTCTTTCAGTAAGTATTTAATGGATCATGTAACTGATGAGTAGAAGGGAGACTAGTTCTATGGCGAAAGATGATGTAATTGAAATTGAAGGTACGGTTCTTGAAACTTTGCCTAACGCTATGTTTAAGGTAGAATTAGAAAATGGTCATACAGTACTAGCTCATGTTTCCGGTAAAATTCGTATGCACTTCATCCGTATTTTGCCTGGTGACAAAGTAACTGTTGAGCTATCCCCATATGACTTAACACGCGGAAGAATTACTTACCGCTTTAAATAATCTGTTGCACTCCGTAATATCAAGGAGGTTAGGATAATGAAAGTGAGACCATCTGTTAAGCCGATCTGCGAAAAGTGTAAAGTTATCCGTAGACGCGGCAAAGTTATGGTTATTTGTGAAAACCCTAAGCATAAACAAAAACAAGGCTAATAATGAGGGAGGTGCTCTAGTAAATGGCACGTATTGCAGGTGTAGATATTCCACGTGAAAAGCGTGTAGTAATCTCATTAACTTACATCTATGGTATTGGGAAAAATACTGCACAAAAGGTATTGGCTGAAGCTGGTGTTTCAGAAGAGACTCGTGTGCGTGATTTAACGGAAGAAGAACTTAACAAAATCCGTGACATCGTTGATAAATTAAAAGTTGAAGGTGACCTTCGTCGTGAAATTTCATTAAACATCAAGCGTTTAATGGAAATCGGTTCATACCGTGGTCTTCGTCATCGTCGTGGCTTACCAGTTCGCGGTCAAAACACGAAGAACAATGCACGTACTCGTAAAGGTCCACGTAAGACTGTAGCTAACAAGAAGAAATAATCGGTAAAGGAGGTACTTTAAATGGCTCGTAAAACTAATACTCGTAAGCGTCGTGTAAAAAAGAATATTGAACAAGGGATTGCTCATATCCGTTCTACATTCAATAACACGATCGTAACAATCACAGATGTTCATGGAAATGCTCTTTCATGGTCTAGTGCTGGTTCATTAGGATTTAAAGGTTCTCGTAAATCTACTCCTTTTGCAGCGCAAATGGCAGCTGAAACAGCAGCTAAAACATCTATGGAACATGGAATGAAAACTTTAGAAGTAACAGTTAAAGGACCTGGTGCAGGACGTGAAGCTGCTATCCGTGCTCTTCAAGCTGCTGGTCTAGAAGTTACTGCTATTAGAGACGTAACTCCAGTTCCTCATAACGGATGTCGTCCACCAAAACGTCGTCGTGTATAATTTTTCTGTATAGAAAAAAAATCCCTGTCTATAATGGGATATGATAAGAACTTTATACGTTTATACAGGATCATTTTTCCAGTTGTTGTGCACAAGCGGGAACGTATACAGGGGGAATTTCGGTTAAACAAACCTAACCGAGGTTTCGACGTTTTGAAGGAGGGTATATTTGATGATCGAAATAGAAAAACCAAAAATCGAAACGGTTGAGATCAGCGATGATGCCAAGTACGGGAAGTTCGTCGTAGAACCACTAGAACGTGGATATGGTACTACTTTGGGTAACTCCTTACGTCGTATCCTATTGTCGTCACTCCCAGGTGCGGCGGTCACATCGATTCAAGTCGATGGGGTGCTTCATGAATTCTCAACAATTGAAGGCGTCGTAGAAGATGTTACTTCTATTATTTTAAATATTAAGAAACTGGCACTGAAAATCTACTCTGATGAAGAGAAGACGCTTGAAATTGATGTGCAAGGTGAGGGAGTAGTGACTGCGGCTGACGTAACTCATGACAGTGATGTCGAGATATTAAACCCGGATCTACACATTGCGACCCTTGGTTCGAACGGCAATCTTCGCATGCGCTTAACTGCTAAGCGTGGAAGAGGGTATACACCTGCTGATCAGAACAAGAGAGAGGATCAACCAATCGGTGTTATTCCAATCGACTCCATCTACACTCCAGTTTCACGTGTTGTCTACCAAGTAGAAAACACTCGTGTCGGTCAAATGACTAACTATGATAAGTTAACTTTCGATGTATGGACTGATGGAAGCACTGGTCCTCAAGATGCTGTTGCACTTGGAGCGAAAATCTTAACTGAGCATTTAAACATCTTCGTTGGTTTAACTGATGAAGCACAAAATGCTGAGATCATGGTTGAAAAAGAAGAAGATCAAAAAGAAAAAGTACTTGAGATGACGATTGAAGAATTGGATCTATCCGTTCGTTCATACAACTGCTTAAAGCGTGCTGGCATCAATACTGTTCAAGAGCTTGCTAACAAGACAGAAGAGGACATGATGAAGGTACGTAACTTAGGTCGTAAGTCTCTTGAGGAAGTAAAACACAAACTTGAAGAGCTTGGATTAGGATTACGTAAAGACGATTGATCTTAGGTCAAACCTTTTACCATTCCAAGTCTTAAGCAACTAGAGATAAATGACTTCAACAAAGGAGGGAAACTTTCATGGGATACAGAAAGTTAGGACGCACTAGTGCTCAACGTAAAGCTATGTTACGTGATTTAACAACAGACTTAATCATTAATGAGCGTATTGAAACAACTGAAGCTCGTGCTAAAGAACTTCGTTCAGTAGTTGAGAAAATGATTACTCTTGGTAAGCGTGGGGACCTTCATGCTCGTCGTCAAGCATCTGCTTACGTTCGTCACGAGGTAGCTAACGCTGAAACTAACCAAGATGCTGTTCAAAAATTATTCAGTGACATCGCTGGTCGTTACGAAGAGCGTCAAGGCGGTTACACTAGAATCATGAAACTTGGACCACGTCGTGGAGACGGAGCTCCAATGGTAATAATCGAATTAGTTTAATAGCTAGTACAGACAACAAGGGTGAAGGACAGTTTACACAGGAACTTGTTCTTGCCCTTTTGCTGTAATGAGCCGTTGACTATCTAAAGTTTTAAGCCCAACGAGTGTTACGATGAGGGTGTATTTATATGTTTTCACTTCTCGTCTAGCTCATGCGCCTCGCTCCCATTTGGAATGAAGAGGAGGCGCAGGCTTTATTTAGGAAAGAGCATTGAAATAAGAAGTCAATGAGACATTCATTCATGCCATCATACATATTATTTTTATATTTTTACGGTGAATGGTCCGTGTCTTCACTTTCAAAGCTCGCCAAGATTGGCGAGTTTTCTTTATAATAAAAGGGTTTTTCTTATAGATAAGACATGGTAGTCGAGAGGAGATGAGTAATTTGGTAGCATCCATCGTTCAGATTGAGAATGTCTCTTTTAAATATGATCTTCAAGAGGAGTACGCATTAAATGATGTCTCCTTTAACATAAATAAGGGCGAATGGCTTGCCATTGTAGGTCATAATGGATCTGGTAAGTCAACGCTTGCGAAGCTTTTAAATGGTCTTCAGTTTGCTGAAAAAGGTTCCATTACAATTGGTGGAACGAAGATATCTGAAGAAACGGTATGGGATACAAGGAAATTGGTTGGTATGGTATTCCAAAATCCGGATAATCAGTTTGTTGGTACTACCGTTCAGGATGATGTAGCATTTGGACTTGAGAATCATGGAGTTCCTCGGGAGGAAATGATTATCCGAGTACAGGAAGCACTAGAGCAAGTAAAGATGAGTCAGTTTCTATTACAAGAACCTCATCATCTATCAGGTGGACAAAAGCAGCGAGTAGCTATAGCTTCTGTATTAGCTCTAAAACCGGCTATTATCGTTTTAGATGAGGCTACCTCTATGCTTGACCCAAAAGGGCGCGAACAGGTTCTAGAAACGATTCGAGAGCTTAAAAGTGATAATGATTTAACCGTTGTATCTATTACACATGATTTAGAGGAAGCTGCCAAGGCTGATCGAATGATTGTTATGAATAGAGGACAGGTATATAAGGAAGGTACTCCAAAGGAAATTTTCCAACTCGAAGAAGAGCTCATTTCATTAGGATTGGATATTCCTTTTTCCGTGAAATTGAGCAAGAAGTTAAAAGAGTTAGGCATGCCCTTAGATAAACATTTTCTATCAGAAGAAGAGTTGGTGAAACAATTATGGACATCTCACTCCAAGAAGTAGAATACAAATATCAAGCAAATACACCCTTTGAACGTCTTGCTTTAGTAGATGTCTCCATTGAAATAAAAGCAGGAACTTTTTTAGCGATCATTGGGCATACGGGTTCTGGAAAATCCACCGTTATTCAGCATTTAAACGCCTTGTTAAAACCCACGGGTGGCAAGGTTCTGATTGGTGATCGAGTAATTACAAGCGATAAAAAGCAAAAAAATCTAAAAGAAGTAAGAAAAAGGGTCGGTATTGTTTTTCAATTTCCTGAGCACCAGCTGTTTGAAGAAACAGTAGAAAAGGATATATGCTTTGGACCAATGAATTTTGGTGTCTCTGAATCAGAGGCAAAGGAACGGGCAAAGGTTGCAACTCGTCAAGTAGGCTTACAGGAGGGAATTCTTCAAAAGTCCCCTTTTGACCTATCAGGAGGACAGATGAGAAGGGTAGCCATCGCCGGAGTTCTTGCCATGCAACCGGATGTTATTGTACTAGACGAGCCAACTGCAGGATTAGATCCTCGTGGAAGAAAAGAAATAATGGATATGTTTTATTCATTGCATAAGGAACGAAACCTTTCTACGATTCTTGTTACTCATAGTATGGAGGATGCAGCCCTTTATGCTGATCAGATTGCTATTATGCACCAAGGTCGTGTATACAGGAAAGGAAATCCAACAGAGATTTTTAGTGACCCTGAGGGACTGTTTGAGCTTGGACTTGATGTTCCAGAAGTTGTTCGCTTTCAGAGAAAGTTTGAGGCTGAGTTTGGACAGTCTCTAGGGAAAACTTGTTTAACTATCGAAGAATTATCTGAAACGATTGTCAAACATCTGCAGGGAGGAGCTAAATAGATGGATAAAATGATATTTGGTCGATATATTCCTGCAGATTCTGTGTTGCATCGTATGGATCCTCGTTCAAAATTAGTTCTAATTTTTTTATTTGTATGTGTCGTGTTTTTAGCCAATAACGCCTTAACATATGGAACTCTACTTGTGTATACCATGATCATGCTTTCTTTATCAAAAATATCTCTCCGATTTTTATTGGCAGGATTAAAGCCGGTATTGTGGTTAGTTGTATTTACATTGTTTCTTCATCTATTTTTAACAAAGGAAGGGAATCTTCTATTTCAGTGGGGTTGGATAGAAGTGTATGAAGAAGGAATCAAGCAAGGTCTTTTTATTTCCGTGCGATTCTTTTTGCTTATTCTCATGACTTCTCTTTTAACGTTAACAACGACACCTATTGAGATAACAGATGGGTTAGAAGAGCTTCTTGGACCGTTAAAGAGAATTAAATTTCCGGTTCATGAACTTGCGTTAATGATGTCCATCTCCCTAAGGTTCATTCCCACTCTTATGCAAGAGACAGACAAAATTATGAAAGCTCAGTCTGCTCGGGGTGTCGACTTCACTGGAGGACCTGTAAAGGACCGTGTCAAGGCAATTATCCCATTGCTAATCCCTCTGTTTATTTCATCGTTTAAACGGGCGGAGGAGCTCGCTATTGCGATGGAGGCAAGGGGATACCGTGGTGGTGAGGGAAGAACAAAGTATCGGCAATTAAGCTGGGGCGCCAGAGATACATCCATGCTGTTGGCCCTAGGGTTAGTTACGGCTTTACTAGCGGTATTACGAGCGTAGAGGTGTGATACTCATGAAGAGATATAAGTGTAAGATATCTTATGACGGGACCGCATTTCATGGCTATCAGGTACAGCCTAATAAGCGTACGGTTCAATCAGAGCTTGAGGCAGCCCTTAAAAAGCTCCACAAAGGCAGACAAGTAAAGGTGACGGCTTCCGGTCGGACAGATGCCGGAGTGCATGCAAAGGGTCAGGTTATTCATTTTGATTCGAATCTAAACATACCCTTATCAAAGTGGCAACTAGCGTTACATGCAGCTTTACCTAATGAGATTGCCATTTTGGCGGTAGAAGAAGTGAATCAAGACTTTCATGCGCGTTTTGATGCAGGTGGAAAAGAATATCGATATTTTATTGATAATCGAAAAATTCGTGATCCATTTCAAAGAAATTATTCGTATCATTTCCCCTTCCCATTGGACCTAGATAGCATGAAAGAGGCTTGTGTCCATTTTATTGGTGAGTATGATTTTACTAGCTTTTGTTCCGCGAAGACAGAGGTCGTGGATCGTGTAAGAACGATTTACGATCTAGATATTTCTTCTGAAGGTGAACAGCTGGTCCTCCGCTTTCGAGGAAATGGATTTCTTTATAATATGGTTCGTATCATTGTTGGAACCCTTATACAGGTAGGAAATGGGGAAATTTCGCCCGACTCTATCCCAGGGATAATCGAAAAGAGAGACCGAACCTTTGCAGGAAAAACAGCACCCCCACAAGGGTTATACCTTTGGGAAGTGTTTTATGAGTAGAATCGTAGTTATAAAGTAGAAAAGATTATTAAAAAAATATCTATGACAACTAATCCTGGTGTAACATTTCCTTGACATCAGGGCTGAAGCAGTATATGATATCAAATGTATGTATTTTAATCCCATGATAAGCCCCGTTAACTTATTATGTCGAGATATACGTAAATCATGACTGAACACATGTCGGAACACGTGTGGAAAGCATGCCAGAACAAATTTTATGAATGTATAATTTAGGAGGGAACTATTCAATGCGTACAACGTTTATGGCTAATTCAAACAATATTGAACGTAAATGGTACGTGATTGATGCAGAAGGCAAAACTCTTGGACGTCTTGCTTCAGAAGTTGCATCAATTCTACGTGGAAAACATAAACCAACTTTCACACCACATGTTGACACTGGTGATAACGTAATTCTAATCAATGCTTCAAAGATCGAGTTAACTGGTAAGAAGTTAACTGACAAGATCTACTACCGCCACACTATGCACCCAGGTGGTTTAAAAACTAGAACGGCTCTTGAAATGCGTACAAACTACGCTGAAAGAATGTTAGAGCTTGCTATTAAAGGCATGCTTCCTAAAAATTCTTTAGGTCGTCAAATGTTCAGAAAGTTACACGTATACGCTGGTAGCGAGCATCCGCACCAAGCACAACAACCTGAAGTTTACGAACTTCGTGGATAATTAAAGGGAGGGTATTATATTGGCACAGGTTCAATACATTGGTACTGGTCGTCGTAAAAGCTCCGTTGCACGTGTTCGTCTAGTTCCAGGCAGCGGTAAAATTACAATCAACGATCGTGACATCACTGATTACATTCCATTCGAAGCACTACGTGAAGTAGTAAAGCAACCATTAAACGCAACAGAAACTCTAGGTAGCTATGATATTCTTGTTAACGTTAATGGTGGAGGTTACACTGGTCAAGCTGGCGCTATCCGCCACGGTATCGCTCGTGCGTTACTAAACGTTGACCCAGAATACCGTCCAACACTTAAGCGTGCTGGATTATTAACTCGTGACGCTCGTATGAAAGAACGTAAAAAATACGGTCTTAAAGGCGCTCGTCGTGCACCTCAGTTCTCAAAGCGTTAATTTTACGCTTATCAGGACTCTCAACCAATGGTTGGGGGTCTTTTTGTTTTAATAAGAAAAACACCTCCTCTCTATTATATGAATGTTTACTCTACAAAATGAACAGGTAAAGTGATCTTAACTATCGTTCCTTCCGCTTCTTTACTTGTTATTTCCATTGTTCCCGCATGTGACTCTATAATTTTAAAGCTCGTCATCATACCTAAACCTGTTCCTTTTTGTTTTGTTGTATAAAATGGAATGCCGATATTATTAAGTAAATCTTCCGGAATGCCACAGCCTTCGTCCGTAACTTTTATATAAACTTGCCCGTTATGAGAGCTTCCTAAAAACACATGAATATCTCCTCCTGATGGCATGGATTCAATCGCATTCTTTATTAGATTAATGAATACTTGTTTTAATTGGTTGGCAACACAGTACACTAGGGGGATATCTCCAGAAGTAACATGAATGTTTACTCGATTCATTAGTGCTTGTGAGCCGAGTAGTGTCGTCACATCATGAAAGATGTCTGTTAGGTTCTCATAATGAAAATGCTGAACTTGAGGTTTAGCCACCATTAGTAACTCACCAGTAATCTGTTCTATTCGTGCAATCTCATCCGCCATGATTTCGTAATAGCATATTTCTTTGCTTGGGGCAGATGACCTCATGATTTGGAGAAAACCCTTAAGAGCGGTAAGTGGGTTGCGTATTTCATGTGCGATCGATGCAGAGAGCTGACCAACTGCCGATAGCTTCTCCGACTTAATAAGTTGTAGCTCGGTGGCCTTCTGATCCGTGATATCCTTGGCGATCCCATATACACCCACTACCTCATTATCAACTACAATTGGGATGTTTGTAACACTCACATGAATAACTCGTCCATCTTTATGTAAAGCCTTTGTTTCGTAATGTTGAGTGTATCCTGTTGCTGCCTTTTCATAGTGATTTCTGGTTCTTTGTAATTCTGCTTCTTCAACAAGGGGGAGATAAGTTAATTGGAGAAATTCTTTTTCTGTATAGCCTAGCAAGCGCTCCATAGCTGAGTTTACACTAAGGTAATTTCCTTTTAAATCAAAAGAGAATACAGCGTCAGGATTTTGTTCAAATAGGGATTTATAATGTTGCTGTTTTTTGGAAGCAGCTTTCTTTTCTGCTGTAACATCTAAAAAGTACACAGAAAGACCATTGGGTGATGGATAGGCTCTTACATCGAACCAAGTATTTAGTGGAGGAAAAAAAGAACTAAATGTTACTGGTACTTGTTCATGTACAGATTTCTGGTACTGATCGTAGAAAGCTAAATTAACTGCCTCAGGGAATTCAAACCAAATGTTTTTACCAAGAAGATCTTCTCGATTTCGGAAAAGTAATCGTGCTGCTTCGGAGTTAATGTAGGTGAAGTTCCAGTTTGTATCAACCGAGAAGAAACCATCTGTTATCCGATCTAATATTTCAAGTGCATCAATTTCAAGTTGGTTCATACTAATAACCCACCTTATCTAAATTTTTCCTGCATGGTAACAAATTCTAGGCATTGAAGAATATTCCTGCTTACGTTTATTTCATCTATTTTAATTCCTTGTAAAAATTTATCCATACATGTGTAGGAAAATTAACCAAAAAAATTGGAAGGTGAAATCAGTAGCAAATTTGTATGTCTCTCTTTTCGTCGTTAAAGAATAATCGAAAGGGGTGACGATGCAGTGAATGTAATTACAACCTTTAAAGATAAAAAACGTGAAAAACAGTTGAAATATGAGAAATCAGTCTTAAGAGAAATCTCACTAAAAACGTTAAAGGAAAGAGTCAAACAATATTTTGGTTCATCTCGTATAACAGCTAATTTAATGACACAATCAGGCATAGAAGAGGCTTGTTATGATGTAGCAATTGAAGCTTATCTTCTAGGTGCTCACTTTAGTAAATTCGGGTTTTATGGAGAGTCAGTAGAGAGTATTAAGGACCGATGTCATAAAGAGGAAAAGCATTTAATTGATACACTGTATAATTTTCTCCTTTATTGGGGAAAGGGAACGGAAGGCATCTATAGTGAGTCCCTTTTTTACTTATGTGAGCAGTATGTAGAAAGTTGGTGGCATGAAGGCTTTCGTACTGGAGAAAGAAGACATAAATTAAGGCTTCATTAACTGAAGGTTCTATTATCCCATCTTGTCCCATATATTAAATTGAATATTGGACGGATGGGAAGGACTGACGCATAGAGATGAGCAAAAGAGCTAAAATCATTGCTTTTACTGTTGGACTAGTTATTTTATTTTTTATTCTTCAGTACGATTACTTTAAAACAAAAGAATCATGGAATTCCTGGAGTCTTCCACTTTCAGGACAGATCATCTTGCTCGATCCTGGCCATGGTGGACCTGATGGAGGAGCTGGTGAAGAAGGTGCTCTTGAAAAGGATATTGCATTAAGTGTATCGAAGAAATTAAGAGACTATCTTCAAGAGCAAGGTGCTTTAGTTATTATGACTAGAGAGGAAGATAAGGACTTAGCTGAGGATGGAACTAGAGGATACAGCAGGAGAAAAGTAGAGGATTTAAAAAAGCGTTTAGCCATGATTAATGAATCGGAAGCAAACTTTTTTGTTAGTGTCCATTTAAATTCGATTCCTTCCCAGAAATGGAGTGGCGCACAGACATTTTATGCACCACAACTAAAGGAAAACGCTAAGGCTGCAAAGTTCATTCAGGACGAGCTCCGAATCAATCTTGAAAATACAGATCGAAAAGCAAAACCGTTAAGCTCTGTGTATATCTTGAAAAATGCAAAGAAACCAGGAGTATTAGTGGAGGTTGGCTTTTTATCAAATCCTACTGAAAAGCAGTTGTTAAAGACCGAGGAATATCAAGAGAAGGTAGCAGCTTCCATCTATAAAGGAATGCTTAGATACTTCTCAAATGAAAATGAACTAGTTGAAGCGGAGTAAGAAGGTGAAATATATGCCACCTTCTTTTTTCTTATATATGAGTGTGATGCAGTTAACTGTATATAAAGAAGATTATGTTATAATAAGAAATGCAAACGAATTCAAAAAGGCGGTGTAAAAGTTGTTAACAGAAGCAAAAGTGATTGAACTTCTACAAAGTATTGAAGAACCATTTTTACATAAGACATTAGAAGAGTTAAATGCCATTGAAGAAGTAAAAATTAAAGAAGAGAAAAAACATGTAAGTGTTAAAATAGGAATTGCAAAAACAGGAACAGCAGAGCAGCTACAGTTACAGATGAAAATAGTAAACCTATTAAAGGGAGCGGGTGCAGAGTCAGTCGGAATCCGTTTTTCTGAACTTCCACAAGAGACACTTGAAAAGTTCCGTTCTACTCAGGAGGATGAATCACAAGGTCTTTTATCACCTGGAAGTAAGACAACCTTTATTGCCATCGCGAGTGGAAAAGGTGGAGTAGGGAAATCGACAGTGTCTGTGAATCTTGCTGTTTCATTAGCTAGATTAGGGAAAAAAGTTGGGCTAGTTGATGCGGATATTTATGGCTTTAGTGTACCGGATATGATGGGCATTACGAAGCGTCCAGCTGTACGTGGAGAAAAAATTATACCAGTCGAACGCTTCGGTGTAAAAGTCATCTCCATGGGCTTTTTTGTTGAAGATAACTCTCCTATCATCTGGCGAGGACCGATGCTTGGAAAAATGCTGAACAGCTTTTTCAATGAAGTAGAATGGGGAGATTTAGATTATTTACTACTAGACTTGCCTCCTGGAACTGGCGACGTAGCTCTTGATGTACATAGTATGCTTCCGGCTTGTAAAGAGGTTATTGTTACAACTCCGCATCCAACAGCTGCGTTTGTTGCTGCGAGAGCGGGTGCCATGGCACTTAAAACAGATCATGAAATTTTAGGTGTAGTTGAAAATATGTCTTACTTTGAAAGTAAGCTGACTGGGGAAAAGGAATATGTGTTCGGCCAGGGTGGAGGAGAGAAGCTTGCTGATGAGCTTCAAACGAAAGTGCTTGGCAAGTTACCTCTTGGTCAGCCTGATTGGAATGAAGACGACTTCGCTCCTTCTGTATATCACGAAGACCATAAGCTAGGTCAAATCTACAAAGAAATCGCAGGTACTATCATCGAGTCGCTTAGCAAATAAGGAAAACCTCTCCACTTGGAGAGGTTTTTTATGCAAGGAGAGCAAGTGGAGATAAAGTTTGCGGTGCTGTTTCGAGCTTTATAATCTGGTCGATAAAAAGCTGCTGATTCACGTATACAGGATCAAGGGGGTCCGCACTTATTGGTTGGGGGTCATGGTAAGTAACGGAGCGAATAAATAGACGGAGAATTTCCGTCTAATTCATAATTTTATTAAAAGAAGCTTAAATAGACGGAGAGATTCCGCCTATTGACTCGAATAATTTGAAAAAGGGAGGTTTTGCTTTGCATAAGCGGAAAACCTCCCCTTGTTTCCTCTGAAAAGGACTACGTTCTTTAATTAACGGAAAAATCTCCGCTTATTATACGATTGTCATTTCTACACGTATTTTAAGAAAGCACTAGAACCCTTTAATTGAGAGCAGACCCGCTTTTCTATGCCCCAGTGCCTTCTTCTTTTGCTTCTTCCTTACTTCCGCTTTGTTCAGCTACCTCTTCTACAGCTTTTAAAATCAGATCTTGAATTTTTGCTTTAAATAATGGACTTTCGAATGTTTCGGTCATAACGGCTTGAACATGCTTTCTGTATTCGGCACTTTTTAATATGGTTGTTACTTCTTTTTCGAGTTCCGGGTCTTTCATTACATCAATCATCATTGTTCGATACTCTGGATCCTTCATCAAGTCTTTTAAAAGGGCTTCATTTTCTGTTCTCATGCTTTTTGCTACACTTTCAGAGAACTTTGGATCTTCAAAGGACTTCTTCCAGAACGCTGTCCCTTGATCTGAGGTTAATGCTTTTTCCACTGTATCTGAAACAACTGCTTGGTCCATGATCAACGTTTCCTTCATGGTTTCATCATTCATCACATCTTTTATGGCTTTTTTTCCATCATCTGTCTTTAAGATATCAACTACCATTTTTTTTGTTTCTTCGTAATCCATTTGGCTGCTTGTGTCCGCTTCAGCACAACCAGTTAGAAGTAACCCACTTATTAAAAGAGGGAGCACTAAAGACTTTTTAGGCATGATTAACGCTCCTTTCGATAGTAACTATAGTTTATGATGAAGAAAAACGACAAAAATTATACGTTTCCAGTTCGAACCTAGATTTTTCATACTTTGGTTGGTACAATCAATAAGGAATGATTACATAATTGGGGGAAATTACGTTGAATAGCCGTAACTTGGTAAGGATGTTTTTCTCGACGCTTTTAATCGGGGGAATTACAACAGGAATCGTTGGCTTTATTGTTCGTTGGAAAGAATTCGAGCCGTTTTTTGTTGATTTTCAGATAGTTGAAATATTATCAATCCTAGCGTGGTTAGTAGGGGTTGGGTTAATATTTAGCCTTATTAGTCAAATGGGCTTCTTTGCCTACTTAACGGTTCATCGTTTTGGTTTAGGTATATTTAAGTCCGTAAAGCTTTGGAATAGTGTACAGGTGGTACTTATCATTTTTGTTCTTTTTGACTTAGTTTATTTACGATTTAATGCTTTTTCTGAAAAAGGAGATAGTCTTGTACCTTATTTAGGACTTGCTTCTTTTATTGCTGTTTGTGGGTTCATTGCGGCATATTACAAAGCGAGACTAACAAATAAAGAAGCATTTATACCTGCGCTCTTTTTTATGATTGTGGTTACTGTTTTAGAGTGGGTTCCCATTCTTCGAGTAAATGAAAATAGTTGGTTGTACTTAATGATTTTCCCTTTGCTTATTTGTAATGCCTATCAGTTATTAGCATTACCTAAATTTATTTCAAATAGTGAAAAGAGCAAAAAGCCGTCAAAATGAGACGGCTTAATTTATTTTATTTCTTTTGAAGATGAGGTGGCATTTGCAATCATTTCGGAAACAGATACGAGTTTTAATCCTTTTTTATTAATATCATCAATAATAGATGGAAGGGCAGCGGCTGTCTGTTTGGCAGAATCTGATGCATGAAGGAGAATAATGTCTCCCTTGGTCGCTTTAGCTGCATTTTCTTGAATGATCTCGACACCCGGGTTGGTCCAGTCTTTTGAGTCAATACTCCAATGAATAACAGTAAGTCCAAAACGGTCAGCTACTTTTAAGGTTTTTTGGTCAAAATGACCGGTAGGTGCTCGTAAAAGTTTTATATCCTTTATTCCGAGTTTTCTAAAGGCCTCTTGTGCCCTTGCGATATCCTTTACAATTTTATCTTCTTCTAGCTCGGTATAATCATCATAATTATATCCAAGCATCCCAATCTCATATCCTTCTTTAACAATTCTCTCCACAATATGTGGATGCCTTTCTGCCCAAGAACCTGATAAAAAGAAAGTCGCTGATTTTACATTTTTACTTTTTAAAACATCCAAAATCGGCTCTGCTTTTTCATCACCCCAACCAATATTAAAGCTGACAGCCAAGTCCTTTTCTCCCTTATAGACTGCCTTTGGACCGTCTTTCCCTGAAAACGCTGGTACATTCACATAATTTTCTAAGTACAAAAACCAGGCTGTGAAAAATGCTGCGACTCCTACAAGGATAAATTGTTTTACTGATTTGCCATTTAACACATAGAAAAAGTTCATCCTCTCACCTCGTCCCAAACACTACTTGTCTCAAATCTATTCGAAAAGAATTTGTTTTATGCTTATAAAATGGTGAAATTAGGAACACACTACAATAACTAAATTGTTAAAGGAGTGTACATGTTTTATGCTAGGATTGTTAATCAATGAGAAAGAAGTCAAAGAGATAGAGTACCTTATAAAGAGAGAAATGGATGAGATCTTGTTTGATTTAAAAGATGAGCGAATCGATCATGTTGTAAAGCGAGCTATGGAGGAAAGATACAAAATTCTATTTACTCTGTTTAAGCGTGTGGCACCAGCAAAAGAATGTCTGAAGTACACAAGGTCTGCCAATCAAAGAAAAGAAAATAAAGGATAAAAACTGTTGACTTTATTTTTAAACCTTGTTATATTAATAAACGTCGCTGCAGAACAACGAACTTTATGAAAAAAACATTTTCTAAAAAGTTGTTGACGAGCGATTGAATAAATGGTATATTAAGAAAGTCGCTTTTGAGCGATAGAGAAACAACTTGTTCTTTGAAAACTAAACAAATCATACGTCAACAAAAAATGATTAGTGTTGAAATATACACTAGCCAACGTTTTAACTTTAAGAGCTAATCTTACTCTTTATTGGAGAGTTTGATCCTGGCTCAGGACGAACGCTGGCGGCGTGCCTAATACATGCAAGTCGAGCGGATCTTTGGGAGCTTGCTCCCAAAGATTAGCGGCGGACGGGTGAGTAACACGTGGGCAACCTGCCTATGAGACTGGGATAACTCCGGGAAACCGGGGCTAATACCGGATAATTCTTTTCTACACATGTAGAAAAGCTGAAAGATGGTTTCGGCTATCACTCATAGATGGGCCCGCGGCGCATTAGCTAGTTGGTGAGGTAACGGCTCACCAAGGCGACGATGCGTAGCCGACCTGAGAGGGTGATCGGCCACACTGGGACTGAGACACGGCCCAGACTCCTACGGGAGGCAGCAGTAGGGAATCTTCCGCAATGGACGAAAGTCTGACGGAGCAACGCCGCGTGAGTGATGAAGGTTTTCGGATCGTAAAACTCTGTTGTTAGGGAAGAACAAGTACCGGAGTAACTGCCGGTACCTTGACGGTACCTAACCAGAAAGCCACGGCTAACTACGTGCCAGCAGCCGCGGTAATACGTAGGTGGCAAGCGTTGTCCGGAATTATTGGGCGTAAAGCGCGCGCAGGTGGTCTCTTAAGTCTGATGTGAAAGCCCCCGGCTCAACCGGGGAGGGTCATTGGAAACTGGGAGACTTGAGTGCAGGAGAGAAGAGTGGAATTCCACGTGTAGCGGTGAAATGCGTAGAGATGTGGAGGAACACCAGTGGCGAAGGCGACTCTTTGGCCTGTAACTGACACTGAGGCGCGAAAGCGTGGGGAGCAAACAGGATTAGATACCCTGGTAGTCCACGCCGTAAACGATGAGTGCTAAGTGTTAGAGGGTTTCCGCCCTTTAGTGCTGCAGCAAACGCATTAAGCACTCCGCCTGGGGAGTACGGCCGCAAGGCTGAAACTCAAAGGAATTGACGGGGGCCCGCACAAGCGGTGGAGCATGTGGTTTAATTCGAAGCAACGCGAAGAACCTTACCAGGTCTTGACATCCTCTGACAACCCTAGAGATAGGGCGTTCCCCTTCGGGGGACAGAGTGACAGGTGGTGCATGGTTGTCGTCAGCTCGTGTCGTGAGATGTTGGGTTAAGTCCCGCAACGAGCGCAACCCTTGATCTTAGTTGCCAGCATTTAGTTGGGCACTCTAAGGTGACTGCCGGTGACAAACCGGAGGAAGGTGGGGATGACGTCAAATCATCATGCCCCTTATGACCTGGGCTACACACGTGCTACAATGGGTGGTACAAAGGGCAGCAAAACCGCGAGGTCGAGCCAATCCCATAAAACCACTCTCAGTTCGGATTGTAGGCTGCAACTCGCCTACATGAAGCTGGAATCGCTAGTAATCGCGGATCAGCATGCCGCGGTGAATACGTTCCCGGGCCTTGTACACACCGCCCGTCACACCACGAGAGTTTGTAACACCCGAAGTCGGTGGGGTAACCGTAAGGAGCCAGCCGCCTAAGGTGGGACAGATGATTGGGGTGAAGTCGTAACAAGGTAGCCGTATCGGAAGGTGCGGCTGGATCACCTCCTTTCTAAGGAAAATTGAGGCTTACGACCTTCGGTCGAAGCTAACAGCGTTGATGATATGATTTGTTTAGTTTTGAGAGAGCAATCTCTCTATGATAATCGTTCTTTGAAAACTAGATAATGTAATATGAAGAAGGCAAAAAAGAAATACCGAGTAATCGCCATTTTAGTTTTCTCTCTAATTTATTAGAGAAACTTTTTAACCGTAGGTTAAGTTAGAAAGGGCGCACGGTGGATGCCTTGGCACTAGGAGCCGATGAAGGACGGGACTAACACCGATATGCTTCGGGGAGCTGTAAGTAAGCTTTGATCCGGAGATTTCCGAATGGGGAAACCCCCTATCCGTAATGGGATAGGATCTTTACCTGAATACATAGGGTATTGAAGGCAGACCCGGGGAACTGAAACATCTAAGTACCCGGAGGAAGAGAAAGCAAACGCGATTCCCTGAGTAGCGGCGAGCGAAACGGGATTAGCCCAAACCAAGAGGCTTGCCTCTTGGGGTTGTAGGACACTCTATACGGAGTTACAAAGGAATGAAGTAGACGAATCGATCTGGAAAGGTCAGTCATAGAAGGTAACAACCCTGTAGTTGAAACTTCGTTCCCTCTTGAGTGGATCCTGAGTACGGCGGAACACGTGAAATTCCGTCGGAAGCAGGGAGGACCATCTCCCAAGGCTAAATACTACCTAGTGACCGATAGTGAACCAGTACCGTGAGGGAAAGGTGAAAAGCACCCCGGAAGGGGAGTGAAAGAGATCCTGAAACCGTGTGCCTACAAGTAGTTAGAGCCCGTTAATGGGTGATAGCGTGCCTTTTGTAGAATGAACCGGCGAGTTACGATTACATGCGAGGTTAAGTTGATAAGACGGAGCCGTAGCGAAAGCGAGTCTGAATAGGGCGCTTTAGTATGTGGTCGTAGACCCGAAACCAGGTGATCTACCCATGTCCAGGGTGAAGTCCAGGTAACACTGGATGGAGGCCCGAACCCACGCACGTTGAAAAGTGCGGGGATGAGGTGTGGGTAGCGGAGAAATTCCAATCGAACTTGGAGATAGCTGGTTCTCTCCGAAATAGCTTTAGGGCTAGCCTCATGTAGTAAGAGTCTTGGAGGTAGAGCACTGTTTGGACTAGGGGCCCTCATCGGGTTACCGAATTCAGACAAACTCCGAATGCCAAAGACTTATCCATGGGAGTCAGACTGCGAGTGATAAGATCCGTAGTCGAAAGGGAAACAGCCCAGACCACCAGCTAAGGTCCCAAAGTATACGTTAAGTGGCAAAGGATGTGGAGTTGCTTAGACAACCAGGATGTTGGCTTAGAAGCAGCCACCATTTAAAGAGTGCGTAATAGCTCACTGGTCGAGTGACTCCGCGCCGAAAATGTAACGGGGCTAAACGTATCACCGAAGCTGTGGATTGACATCTTTGATGTCAGTGGTAGGAGAGCGTTCTAAGGGCGTTGAAGCTAGACCGTAAGGACTGGTGGAGCGCTTAGAAGTGAGAATGCCGGTATGAGTAGCGAAAGATGGGTGAGAATCCCATCCACCGAATGCCTAAGGTTTCCTGAGGAAGGCTCGTCCGCTCAGGGTTAGTCGGGACCTAAGCCGAGGCCGAAAGGCGTAGGCGATGGACAACAGGTTGATATTCCTGTACCACCAAATTACCGTTTGAGTGATGGGGGGACGCAGGAGGATAGGGTAAGCGCGCTGTTGGATATGCGCGTCCAAGCAGTTAGGCTGCAAGTGAGGCAAATCCCACTTGCATAAGGCTGAGCTGTGATGGCGAGGGAAATATAGTACCGAAGTTCCTGATTCCACACTGCCAAGAAAAGCCTCTAGCGAGGTAACAGGTGCCCGTACCGCAAACCGACACAGGTAGGCGAGGAGAGAATCCTAAGGTGAGCGAGAGAACTCTCGTTAAGGAACTCGGCAAAATGACCCCGTAACTTCGGGAGAAGGGGTGCTCTTCAGGGTGAATAGCCCAGAAGAGCCGCAGTGAATAGGCCCAGGCGACTGTTTAGCAAAAACACAGGTCTCTGCGAAGCCGCAAGGCGAAGTATAGGGGCTGACGCCTGCCCGGTGCTGGAAGGTTAAGAGGAGGGGTTAGCTCACGCGAAGCTCTGAATCGAAGCCCCAGTAAACGGCGGCCGTAACTATAACGGTCCTAAGGTAGCGAAATTCCTTGTCGGGTAAGTTCCGACCCGCACGAAAGGCGTAACGATCTGGGCACTGTCTCAACGAGAGACTCGGTGAAATTATAGTACCTGTGAAGATGCAGGTTACCCGCGACAGGACGGAAAGACCCCGTGGAGCTTTACTGTAGCCTGATATTGAATTTTGGTACAGCTTGTACAGGATAGGTAGGAGCCTGAGAAGCCGGAGCGCTAGCTTCGGTGGAGGCGTCGGTGGGATACTACTCTGGCTGTATTGAAATTCTAACCCTCACCCCTGATCGGGGTGGGAGACAGTGTCAGGTGGGCAGTTTGACTGGGGCGGTCGCCTCCTAAAAAGTAACGGAGGCGCCCAAAGGTTCCCTCAGAATGGTTGGAAATCATTCGTAGAGTGTAAAGGCACAAGGGAGCTTGACTGCGAGACCTACAAGTCGAGCAGGGACGAAAGTCGGGCTTAGTGATCCGGTGGTTCCGCATGGAAGGGCCATCGCTCAACGGATAAAAGCTACCCCGGGGATAACAGGCTTATCTCCCCCAAGAGTCCACATCGACGGGGAGGTTTGGCACCTCGATGTCGGCTCATCGCATCCTGGGGCTGTAGTCGGTCCCAAGGGTTGGGCTGTTCGCCCATTAAAGCGGTACGCGAGCTGGGTTCAGAACGTCGTGAGACAGTTCGGTCCCTATCCGTCGTGGGCGTAGGAAATTTGAGAGGAGCTGTCCTTAGTACGAGAGGACCGGGATGGACGCACCGCTGGTGTACCAGTTGTCTTGCCAAAGGCATCGCTGGGTAGCTATGTGCGGAAGGGATAAGTGCTGAAAGCATCTAAGCATGAAGCCCCCCTCAAGATGAGATTTCCCATAGCGCAAGCTAGTAAGATCCCTGAAAGATGATCAGGTTGATAGGTCAGAGGTGGAAGCGCGGTGACGTGTGGAGCTGACTGATACTAATCGATCGAGGACTTAACCAAATTAAGATAAAAGGTATTTCTTCTTCTTCAAAATATTATCTAGTTTTGAGAGAATGGTTAAAAATTTCTCTTGAAAAAATGCGAAAAACTATTATAATAAATAGTGTCGCATAAGTAGTCTGGTGGCGATAGCGAAAAGGTCACACCCGTTCCCATACCGAACACGGAAGTTAAGCTTTTCAGCGCCGATGGTAGTTGAGGGTTTCCCTCTGTGAGAGTAGGACGTCGCCAGGCAGTAATATTTTTTTCGTTCCACAGTAGCTCAGTTGGTAGAGCATTCGGCTGTTAACCGAACGGTCGCAGGTTCGAGTCCTGCCTGTGGAGCCATTTTCATAAGACAACCTCTTATGAGCTTTTTGGAATGCTTCCATAGCTCAGCAGGTAGAGCACTTCCATGGTAAGGAAGAGGTCACCGGTTCGAATCCGGTTGGAAGCTCTCTGTTTTATAGATTACTAGTATGGCCCCTTGGTCAAGCGGTTAAGACACCGCCCTTTCACGGCGGTAACACGGGTTCGAATCCCGTAGGGGTCACCAAGTTTTTTTACGTAAGTGAAAATAACTTTCCATTTTGGAGGATTAGCTCAGCTGGGAGAGCACCTGCCTTACAAGCAGGGGGTCGGCGGTTCGATCCCGTCATCCTCCATCAAGACTATTTTTCACTTCCATGAAAAGTAGTCTTTCCTAATAAGCCGGCGTAGCTCAATTGGTAGAGCAACTGACTTGTAATCAGTAGGTTGGGGGTTCAAGTCCTCTCACCGGCACCATGCTTCATTTAGAATAATGGAGGGGTAGCGAAGTGGCTAAACGCGGCGGACTGTAAATCCGCTCCCTTGGGTTCGGCGGTTCGAATCCGTCCCCCTCCACCATTTTATTTACATAGTAAGTCTAAAACTGGACAAGCTAAAGATGTCCTTTTTATTTTGACTTTTGGGCTATAGCCAAGCGGTAAGGCAACGGACTTTGACTCCGTCATGCGTTGGTTCGAATCCAGCTAGCCCAGTTAGAAAAGCGGAGAAAGCTTGATCAGCCTCGACAGGCATAAGACGAATCACGCAGGAAGGCCTGCCTTCTGGAGTGATTTGGCTTATGACCCCGAGAGGCTAGCTTTCGGAGCTGGACAATACTTACGAGCCATTAGCTCAGTCGGTAGAGCATCTGACTTTTAATCAGAGGGTCGAAGGTTCGAGTCCTTCATGGCTCATTGAAACCTTAGGAGTTTTCCTAAGGTTTTTTTGTGCGCCTTTTTTTCTGAATATTGGATATTAACTGCATATTTATGCGTGATTTTGTCGAGTTGAGTCACGGACATAGAAATGTATACAATAGGAGGTAGAACAGACAGGGGGTTAGAGGATGAAAAAACTATCTATTATTGGGATGCCGATGGATCTTGGTCAAATGAGACGTGGGGTAGATATGGGACCAAGTGCCATTAGGTATGCTGGGGTTGTTGAAAGATTACGAAACCTTTTTGATGAAGTTCATGATTTAGGGGATATCCCGATTGGAAGACCAGAGGTTGTGATAGATGAGCAATCAAATCTAAGAAACTTACATCTTGTCGCAGAAAAAAATGAGGCACTATCAAAGGAAGTTGATCAAGCGATCTCTTCCGGAGCATTTCCGCTTGTCCTTGGGGGAGACCACAGTATTGCGATTGGAACACTAGCTGGAGTTTCAAAGCATTACAAAAGTTTGGGTGTTATCTGGTATGACGCACATGGGGACCTTAATACAGCGGAAACATCACCTTCTGGAAATATCCATGGAATGCCACTGGCTGTAAGTCTTGGGATAGGACATGAGATATTAACAAGTGTCGGAGGATATGAACCTAAAGTTAAACCTGAAAATATTGTTATAATAGGTGCCAGAGCACTTGATGATGGAGAAAAAGATTTAATAAAAGAGATTGGTATAAAAGTATATACGATGCATGAAATCGATCGTTTAGGCATGACAAAGGTGATGGAAGAGACGATAGAGTATTTAAAAGAGAGAACGGATGGGGTTCATCTCTCTTTAGACTTAGACGGTCTAGATCCACATGATGCTCCAGGGGTAGGAACGCCTGTTACTGGTGGTATTAGCTACCGAGAAAGCCACCTTGCCATGGAGATGCTTGCAGAATCTAAACTTATTACATCTGCTGAATTTGTGGAAGTTAATCCAATTTTAGATGATAAAAATAAAACAGCATCAGTTGCAGTTGCATTAATGGGTTCTTTATTTGGCGAAAAATTATTATAAAATAATAGCAGTAACTCTCATAATGAGTTGCTGCTATTTTTCATTAAACGATCGTATTTATTTAATAGATTGTCCAATTTTTTACTAAGTTTGATTACCTTTTCATTGCTTAATGAAGAGTGAGATGCTTGGCTCACCATTTTTCTTCGATGAGCTTCAATGTCTTTTAGCAAAGATTGCTTATCCATATGATTCACTCCTATACGTAATGATATAATAACCTCCCTAATTTCTACATTTATACCCAGAGCCAAAAATTTTAAACAATTTACAGTAAATATTTGTTAAAATATGTAGTGGAGAAAATTTTTTTTGTAAGAAATGAAACCTTTTCCGGTATCGATACGTATTATCGAGTAGCCGCATTAGAGCGGAGGTATAGGAATGGAAGCACTGATTAAAAAACGAATCAAGCAAGTGTTAAAAGGGGACCAAAGTGCATACGGGGAAATCGTTGAGATATATAAGGATAAAGTTTTTCAACTTTGTTACCGAATTCTCGGAAATCGTCATGAAGCAGAGGATATGGCACAAGAGGCATTCATTAGAGCATATGTTAACATATCAAGCTTTAATATTGATTTAAAGTTTTCAACATGGTTATATAGAATTGCAACAAATCTATGTATTGATCGGATTCGAAAGAAAAAGCCAGACTATTACCTTGATGCAGAAGTATCTGGTACAGATGGACTGACCATGTATTCTCAAATTGCATCAGATACGATTCTTCCTGAGGATGAAATAGAGAGTCTTGAATTACAAGAGACCATTCAACGAGAAATTACTAAGCTGCCAGAAAAATATAGATCTGTGATTGTCTTAAAATATATTGAAGAACTTTCATTAAATGAGATTAGTGAGATTCTTGATATCCCACTAGGCACAGTAAAAACAAGGATACATAGGGGTAGGGAAGCATTACGACACCAATTAAGAAATGTTTAATGAGAGGTGAAAATCAGTGAAGTGTCCAGATAACATTGTCTTGTATATGCATGAATATCTAGATGAGGAAATTGATGAGCATGATGAACAGTTACTAAAAAAGCATTTACAGACCTGCCCAAAATGTCAAAGTTATTTTCATGAATTAGAGAAGGCAATTGCCTTAGTGCAGAGCACTTCTCATATACAGGCACCAAGTAATTTTACTGAAAATGTAATGGCTCGACTTCCTAAAGAAAAAAGAAGGGTAAGTGTAAACCGATGGTTCCGACATCATCCTTTGTTGACCGCTGCCTCGCTTTTTATCATATTAATGACAGGCAGTTTATTATCAACTTGGAACAAAGATCATGAGTTTTCAGTAACAAAGCAACCAAATTTAGTAGTTCATAATAATACCGTTATTGTTCCTGAGGGTGAAGTAATTAAAGGGGATCTAACTGTTAGAAACGGTGACCTTCAAATTGAGGGAAAGGTTGAAGGCGATGTAACCGTCATTAACGGAGAAAACTACCTAGCCTCTGCGGGCCATGTTACTGGTGAGATTAAAGAAGTAAATGAAGTGTTTGAATGGATTTGGTATCATGTAAAAAAGACAAGCAAAGAGCTTGTTAGCGTTTTTCGAGATAAGGATTAATTAATTAGTCGCTCGTATAAGAGTGACTAATTTTTTCGTATATTATAAGAGGTATATGTTTTATTTGAACTTTGAACAGTGTCTAGCTCCAGCGCTTAGCTCCTCGGGGTCATAAGCCAAAGCCCTACAGAGGTCAGGACCTCTTTCAGTCTTCGTCTTATGCCTGTCGGAGCTTACCAAGGCGCTTGCGCTTATCTTATAATAAGAGCAAAATTTTTGTCATTTCATTTTTATGTTATAATGAGAAAGTTAAACAAAACTTTTAGCTAAATGCTTTTAAATATATATTTGGAGGAAGTACAATGTCGATTGCGGATTTCGATGTTTTGAAATACTTATCCATTACCATTGACATTCTCCTAGTTTGGTACGTGATCTATAAGCTGATCATGGTTATAAAAGGTACTAAGGCGGTCCAACTGCTTAAAGGGATATTTGTTATATTAATGGTTACAGTGATTAGTGATTGGTTTAGCTTAAAAACACTGAATTGGATGATGGAACAAATATTGCTTTGGGGAGTTCTTGGAATTATTATTATCTTTCAACCAGAGCTTAGAAGAGCACTTGAACAGCTAGGCCGAGGACGTTTCTTCTCTCGAACAGGGGTACAGGAAGAGGAAGAACAGGAAAAAATGGTAGAAGCGATTACGAAGGCAACCGATTATATGGCAAAGCGTCGTATCGGTGCGTTAATGTCAATTGAAAGAGAAACGGGTATGGGAGATTACATAGAGACTGGGATTGGCTTACAAGCGAAAATCTCCTCAGAGTTATTAATTAATATATTTATACCGAATACTCCGCTTCATGATGGTGCTGTTATCATTCAAAAGAATATGATTGCCGCTGCTGCCTGTTATCTTCCATTATCTGAGAGTCCCTTTATTTCTAAAGAATTAGGAACAAGGCACAGAGCGGCTCTAGGAATTAGTGAAGTGACGGATAGTGTAACGGTTATTGTGTCTGAAGAAACAGGGGCAATCTCACTTACCAAAAATGGAGAACTTCACCGTGACTTGAAGCTTGAACAATTTAAGCAAATGTTAGCTAATGAATTTATTATTCCAATGAAGCCGAAGCAAGCCTCCACACCTCGATGGAATTGGAGGGGAAAAAAGAATGGATAATTTAATTGATAAACTAATTGATAATCGATGGTTTATTAGGGTTGTTGCATTGCTATTAGCTTTTTTGCTTTTTATATACGTGTATGACGGAGAAGATTTATCGATTAATGTGCCACAGGATCAAGAAACGGAAACAATCACAGACGTTCCTGTGAAAAGTTATTATGATACGGAAAACCTCGTCGTAAGTGGGGTTCCAAGTACTGTAACAATCAAGTTAAGTGGCCCTAAAAATCTCTTGCAGCAAGCAAAGACCTCTCGATCATATGAAGTGTATGTAGATTTATCAGAAGCAGAGATCGGTACTCAACGTGTACCAATTGAAATTAGAGATGTGTCCGACAGACTAACGGTGGAAATTGAACCGGATTATGCTAATGTATCTATACAAGAGAAGGTAACACAGGAATTTAAGGTGGAGCCCGAATATAATTCAAGTCTTGTTGCAGATGGTTATACCGCTGAGCAGGCGGTTGTTAAGCCTAACAAAGTTAAAATTACTGGTGCAAAAGATGTTATCGAAAAAATCACTTATGTAAAAGCAACGATCGATTTAGAAGGCAAAATTGAAGATACAGTAACAAAGGAAGCAAAAATTTTAGTCTTGGATCAAGACCTTAATAAACTTGATGTCATTCTTGAATCAGATACAGTGGAAGTGACCATACCTGTAAAGGCGTCTAGTAAAGAAGTTCCAATAAAAATTGTTGAAAAGGGAACCCCCCCCAGTGGGGTAACGATTGACTCGATCAATTTAGCACAATCCCAAGCAACAATACTTGCTCAAGCGGATATATTGGACAAGACAGAATCTGTTCGTGTGGAGGTAGATGTTAGTTCGATAAATGATGATACGACTCTAACTCTGCCCGTCATTATATCTGAAGGCATTGTTAAAGTGGATCCAGAGACTGTTGATGTAACCATTAAGGTTAGTCGGGAAGAGGAGATTACCTTTTCTAATATTCCGATTAAAGCAAATGGATTGGCTGCCGACTTAAATATGTCATACAATGAACCTCTTGATGGGACGGTTTCAATTACTGCAACAGGAGAAAGCAGTATAATAGGTTCTTTAAAAGAAAGCGACTTTAGCGTCATCCTTAATTTAGCCGGTCTAGGTGAAGGAGAACATAGTGTCGACTTGAACGTCACTGGTCCAACAAATATAAATTGGACGATCAACCAACAGACAGCAAAAATATCGATTACAAAACGAGAAGCATAGATGCACAACAATTATTAAGGAGAGATCTTTTAATGGGTAAATATTTCGGTACTGATGGGGTGCGAGGAGTAGCAAACAGTGAGTTAACTCCAGAATTAGCATTTAAACTAGGACGTTTTGGTGGCTATGTTTTAACAAAAGATAAAGAACGTCCAAAGGTGATCATTGGACGTGATACACGTGTTTCAGGACATATGCTTGAAGGTGCACTTGTTGCAGGTCTTTTATCTATCGGTGCAGAGGTAATGCGCTTAGGAGTGATTTCGACACCTGGAGTGGCTTACTTAACGAAAGCACTTGGAGCACAAGCTGGAGTTATGATTTCAGCATCTCATAACCCGGTAGCTGATAACGGAATTAAGTTTTTTGGACCGGATGGCTTTAAGCTTTCTGATGAACAAGAACTTGAGATTGAAGGATTAATGGATCTAGAAAAAGATGAATTGCCTAGACCAGTAGGTTCGGACTTAGGACAAGTTAATGATTATTTTGAAGGTGGACAAAAATATCTACAATACTTAAAACAAACGGTTGATGAAGATTTTACGGGAATACATATTGCTCTTGATTGTGCTCACGGTGCTACTTCTTCACTTGCTACACATTTATTTGCTGATCTAGATGCAGATCTTTCAACAATGGGAGCATCTCCAAATGGACTAAACATTAATGACGGTGTTGGTTCCACACATCCAGAGGCACTTTCAGCTTTTGTTAAAGAAAAAGGAGCGGATGTGGGTCTCTCTTTCGATGGTGATGGAGATAGACTAATTGCGATTGATGAAAATGGAGACATCGTTGACGGAGATCAGATTATGTATATTTGTGCTAAGTTCATGAAGGAGCAAGGAAGACTTAAGCACAATACAGTTGTTTCGACTGTAATGAGTAATCTTGGATTTTATAAAGGCTTGGAAGGTCACGGAGTTGAAAGTGTTCAAACAGCAGTAGGTGACCGTTATGTTGTTGAAGAAATGAAAAAGACAGGCTATAACCTAGGTGGAGAACAGTCAGGGCATATCATTTTCCTTGACTACAATACGACCGGTGATGGATTGCTTACAGGCCTGCAGCTAGCAAATATCATGAAAATCACGAAGAAACCACTTTCGGAGCTTGCAGGAGAAATGCAAAAATTCCCTCAAAAGCTGGTAAACATCCGTGTCACTGATAAGTACCATGTTACAGACAATGACAAGGTAAGTTCTATTATTTCAGAGGTAGAGGCAGAAATGAACGGGAACGGACGTATCCTTGTTCGACCTTCAGGTACAGAGCCACTTGTCCGGGTAATGGCAGAAGCACCAACAGAGGAGCTTTGTGAGTCTTACGTAAGCCGTATTGCAGCAGTTGTTCAGGATGAAATGGGACTATAATGTCACCTATTAATATGCATGAGGGGAACGTTTACAACCCCTCATGCATATTTTTTATATATGGGATACCTTATGTCACATAGTTTTTTGTTGACGAAGGCCTATCCATATTGTATGATTATCCTGATTTTGTAAAGAATGCAGAGGGAGGATAGAGGTTAATAAACAAGGAAACTTAAAGCGCCTGAACTAGCTGATGGACGAAGAGCGGCTAGTTGACGAGGAGGAGGTTTATCGATTTTTCGGCGGATGCCTCCCGATTGTTAAGCACAATCGTATGCTTTTTCTAAAAATCATTGGGGTAACCCGATGGACAAAGGGAAAAAGAATGCTTAAATCAATAAATGCTAACAATAAATATCACAGAGACTAGGGGGCAAGTCTGCCCTCGTTAGCAACTTGCCTCCGTATATTAGGAGGAATTACACTTATGTGTGGAATCGTTGGATATATCGGAAATAATGACTCAAAGGAAATATTATTAAAAGGGCTAGAAAAGCTTGAATATAGAGGTTATGATTCTGCTGGTATTGCAGTAATGAATGATCAAGGCGTTCACGTGTTTAAGGAAAAGGGTCGTATTGCCGACTTACGTGAAATTGTCGACTTAGGTGTAATGGCAAATACAGGGATCGGCCATACTCGCTGGGCAACACACGGGGTTCCAAGCAAAGTGAATGCTCATCCACATCAAAGTTCTACGACTCGTTTAACACTTGTTCATAATGGAGTTATTGAGAACTATGACTTGTTAAAGAAAGAGTATCTACAAAATGTTCACTTTGAGAGCGACACAGATACGGAAGTTATTGTTCAATTAATTGATTTATTCGTGAGTGAAGGTATTGAAGTAGAAGCTGCATTCCGTAAAACATTGAAACTTTTGAAGGGTTCATATGCTCTTGCATTGCTTGACTCTCAAAACAATGAGACGATTTTTGTTGCGAAAAACAAGAGTCCTCTTCTAGTTGGTCTGGGAGACGGGTTCAATGTAGTGGCTAGTGATGCAATGGCGATGCTTCAAGTTACTAACCAATATGTAGAACTAATGGATAAAGAAGTTGTAATTGTTACGAAAGATGAAGTAACAATTCAAAATCTTGAAGGGGAAACCATTACTCGTGCACCTTATACTGCTGAGCTGGATGCAAGTGATATTGAAAAAGGCACATATCCTCACTACATGTTGAAGGAAATTGATGAGCAGCCAGCTGTCATTCGTAAAATCATTCAACAGTACCAAAATGAGTCAGGTCAGCTTGTGATTGACCAGGACATTGTGGATGCAGTGGATCAATCCGATCGAGTGTATATCATTGCTGCAGGAACTTCTTATCACGCTGGGCTTGTTGGGAAGCAGTTAATTGAAAAAATAGCTCAAATTCCAGTTGAGGTTCATATTGCAAGTGAGTTTGCTTATAACACACCATTATTATCAGCAAATCCACTATTTATCTTTATTTCTCAAAGTGGTGAGACTGCAGATAGCCGTCAGGTACTAGTTCATGTGAAAAAGCTTGGATATAAGACGTTAACGGTAACGAATGTACCAGGTTCAACATTGTCACGTGAAGCGGACTATACACTGTTACTTCATGCTGGTCCTGAAATTGCGGTTGCATCTACGAAAGCATATACGGCACAAATTGCTGTTCTGTCTATCTTGTCAGAAGTAATTGCGAAAAAACGAGGCCTTGAAGTGAACTTTGATTTAATTCATGAGCTAGGAATTGTAGCGAATGCGATCGAAGTACTTTGTGATTCTAAAGATGAGTTTGAAGCTATTGCACGAGAGTATTTATCAACCACTAGAAATGCATTCTTTATTGGTCGTGGAATCGACTTCTACGTAGTTCTTGAAGCTTCACTAAAGCTGAAGGAAATCTCTTATATTCAAGCGGAGGGCTTTGCAGGTGGAGAATTAAAGCATGGAACAATTGCTTTAATCGAAGATGGTACTCCAATCATAGCTCTAGCAACTCAAGAAAGTGTAAACCTAAGCATTCGCGGAAATGTGAAAGAGGTAGTGGCTCGTGGAGCAAACCCATGTATCATTTCTATGAAAGGCTTAGAAATGGAAGAAGATCGATTTGTTATTCCAGAAGTACACGAAATTTTAACACCTTTAGTCTCTGTTATTCCAACCCAGCTGATCGCTTACTATGCAGCACTACATCGTGAGTGTGACGTAGATAAGCCAAGAAACCTTGCAAAATCAGTAACGGTTGAGTAATTACTATTTAAAAATGTCTACCACTGGGAATTCTAGGTGGTAGACATTTTTTTGTAACGAAGTATATTTACTCTTAAACAACTACCATCGACATTAATAATTTCTTTCAAGCCCTCTCTCAAACGCTGCAAGATGATTTCTAGATGCATTGCGTAATTGAGTAAACACCACTCTAATATCATTAGGAATTTCATATGCTAGGAATTTTTCATACATAGCTATATTGTCAACTTCTCCTTCTACACTAGCGGCAAAAGCAGACTTTACACTTCCGGGCGTTTTCACGAATGATTGTGATATATCCTCTGGAACTGGTACTTGGTATTTTTCGAAAAGAGGTAAAAGGGCATAGATATGTCTTAATTCTGCTTCTTTGATTTGCGCAAATGTACGTATGTCTCCAAAAGTTTGGAGAACATTTTTATACCTAGATTGAGCTAAGTGTTCATCTTGAAGTGCATAGGTTAACATTTGGGGTATGGTTAAACTGGTATCATTTAATGCACCTTTAGCTCCGTAATTAGTAGGCTGGCGACTAGCGGTTTTCAATATTTGTTTATTGAATAATAAGTATAAAAACCATACCGCGTGGTTTTGCTCATCAGCGGCAGCACGGCGAAAAGTCTCTTTAATCACAGGATTTTGTGACTTATCAGCAATGTCTAGGTAAAAGTCTACCGTTTCTTGTTCATCTCTAAAAGCAGACTCTACTCCCTCTATATACTGATCAGGACACTTTTCAATGATTTCAGCAACCGGTTGTCTGCCCGTTAACTCTTTGTAAATTCTACTGAACTCCTCAAAATGGCGTATCTCATCCTGACGTATTTCAAGAATCTGATCTTTTTCAACCTGAGTTTTTGCCAATCTAGCTAATTGTTCGTAACATTTTATGGCTCCATATTCCCCATTGATCGCTTTTTGAATATCGTTTATTAAATTGACGTCAAAAGTATTTCGAAGATTAGCATGGTAAAAGGGATAATTATTATAGAAATACTGCATATTAGCATCCACCCCCCAGGGTAATTTATCAACCTTATCATATGCTCAAATATCGAATAGGTGCCTAAAGGGGAGGTACGATGACGAAAGAAAGTAATTGTGAAGAAAAAGCGAACTTATACCCAAAGGGGTTTACTTTATTTTTTTATAATCTATAATACCCTTATAGGTATTTAGATTAACACTAGTTGTTTATATAAAAAATTTATGGTTGGAGGAATAGATATGACAAAGAAAGTGGTTATCGTAGGCGGAGTAGCTGGAGGAGCAACTGCAGCAGCAAGATTAAGAAGAATTAGTGAAGATGTAGAAATCGTTCTTATCGAACGTGGGGAGCATATTTCATTTGCGAACTGTGGACTACCTTATTATATCGGGGAAACGATTAAGGATCGAAGCAAGCTGTTGGTGCAAACCGTCAAGGGAATGTCAGAACGCTTTAAGTTAGATATTCGTAACTTAAGTGAAGTAGTGAGCATTGATCCGGAAAACAAACAGGTGACCATAAAGAATCTTCAAAATGGGGAAGTTTATGAAGAGTCCTTTGATAAGTTATTATTATCTCCTGGGGCAAGACCAATCGTGCCACCGATTCCAGGACTAATAGAAAATGAGACCTTATTTACATTAAGAAATATTCCAGATACAGATAAAATAAAAAACTATGTAGATAACGTTCAACCTAAAAAGGCTGTTGTTATTGGTGGTGGATTTATAGGTATTGAAATGGCAGAAAACCTCGTAGATCGAGGAATTGAAGTAACACTCATTGAAATGGCTAATCAAATTATGGCACCAATTGATTTTGAAATGGCGAGTATATTACACACTCATTTAAAAGAAAAAGGAGTTCACCTCATTCTAGAAAATGGGGTAAAAGCATTTGAAGAGCAAGGAAAGAAGATCATCCTCTCTGATGGTTTGGAATTTTCTACAGATATTACCATTCTTTCGATCGGTGTCATCCCTGAAAATGAGTTAGCCAAAACAGCTGGTCTTAAAATAGGACAGCGTGGAGGCATTATTGTGAATGAGTATCTTCAAACGTCAAATGAGGATATTTACGCAGTGGGTGATGCCGTAGAGGTAGTAGACTATATTAGTGGCACAAAGGCAATGATTCCACTTGCTGGCCCTGCAAACCGTCAAGGACGAATGGCAGCAAATAATATCATGGGTAAAAAAGAGAAATATCAAGGAACGATGGGGACTTCTATTGCAAAAGTGTTTGATTTAACCGTCGCTGCTACTGGGAATAATGAAAAAACACTAAAACGACTAGGGGTATCTTACGAAGTCGTTCATATCCACCCAAGCTCTCATGCTGGCTACTATCCAGGAGCTGCACCACTGTCTCTAAAGTTGATTTTTGACAAGGAAACAGGAAAAATCTATGGTGCACAAGCGATTGGAGCAGATGGGGTCGATAAGCGAATGGACGTTATTGCTACAGCGATTAAAGGTGGATTAACGGTTGAAGACTTAACAAACTTAGAACTGTCATACGCTCCACCGTATTCATCTGCTAAAGATCCAGTCAATATGGCTGGTTATGTAGCAAAGAATATTATGGATGGTGAATTGGAACATATTCAGTGGCATGAAGTAGACCAAATCGTTGCTGAAGGTGGCTTACTAATTGATGTTCGCGAACCAATGGAACGTGAATTTGGTTTTATTGAAGGTTCAATTAATATTTCACTAAATGAACTCAGAAATAAATTAGATGAAATTCCTAAAGATCAGACCGTATATGTAAGCTGTCAGGTAGGGTTAAGAGGGTATTTAGCAAGCCGTATTCTAAAAAATAACGGGTACAAAGTAAAGAATGTTGATGGCGGCTGGAAGACCTATTCTTCTGTATTTGGAAGCAACATAGCCAGACAAGTTGAAACAAAAACGAGGAATCTTGGAGAAACAGTTATCGAAGAAACCATCAATGACTTAAAAGTGGATTCATTGGTAGATGTTAGTGGTTTAACGTGTCCCATGCCTATCGTAAAGTTGAAAAAAGGAATAGAGGTATTAGAAAGTGGTCAGGTGCTAGAGCTTCATGTAACAGATAAAGGTGCATTAAATGATTTACCTGCTTGGTCAAAAAATGCTGGACATACCATTCTAAAAATGGAACAAGATGATAAGCTAATTAAGTTCTGGATTAAAAAGAAATAACATAGCAAACGCATGACTCAAATACGGGAGTCATGCGTTTTTTTCGTAAAAAAATATGGTAGGTGGTATCTTGGCATGGAAAAGTCAAACGGAAAGATAATAATTCAAGAAAGACGAATAAACGTTTATGAAGGAGGAAGAAAATGACTATTGAAACAGCGGTTAAAACCATCTCCGTAAAGGAGATTGCCAAAAAAGTGATCAATGATGAGGAAGTGTTTATTTTAGATGCAAGAAACACGGATGCTTTTGATGATTGGAAGATTGAAGGTAAAAATGTTCACATCATTAACGCCCCTTACTTTGACCTATTAGAAGGGGTTGACTCAATTAAAGACAAGTTACCAACAGATAAGACTATTTATGTCATATGTGCGAAAGGAGGATCCTCAAAATTAGTGGCTCAACAGATCGCAGAAGCTGGGCGAACTGATGTATATTCTGTTGAGGGTGGGATGAAAGCATGGAGTGAATATTTAGAACCTATTAAGATTGGCGATTTAAAAAATGGGGGATCAATCTACCAATTTGTTCGGATAGGCAAAGGGTGTTTATCATACTTGATTGAATCAAATGGTGAAGGTGCGATAATTGATACAAGCCGTATGATTGAACCGTATGAAAGTTTTATCACAGAGCATCATATTACTTTGATTCATGTATTTGATACTCATTTACATGCAGACCATATTTCTGGTGGGAGAATGCTTGCTGAAAAAATGAGAGCAACCTATTATCTTCCACCTAAAGATGCTACTGAAGTAAATTTTACGTATCAACAAATTAATTACGACGATGAGTATCAAGTTGGTAAAACGACAATTAAGGCGGTTTACTCTCCGGGTCATACCATAGGGAGTACCTCTTTTGTCATCGATGACCAATATTTATTAACAGGAGATATTCTGTTTATTGACTCTATTGGACGCCCAGACCTTGCGGGAAAAGCAGAAGATTGGGTAGGCGATTTAAGAAATACGCTATATAAGCGTTACAAGGAATTGGCAGATGACCTGCTAGTCTTGCCTGCTCACTATATGGGAATAAATGAAATGAATGATAATGGAAGTATTTCTGAAAAACTTGGTGTACTATATCAACAAAATCACGGCTTAAATATCGTAGATGAAAATGAATTTAGAAAAGTGGTAACGGAAAACCTACCACCTCAGCCGAATTCATACCAGGAAATTCGAGAAACAAATATGGGGAAAATCACCCCAGATGTAGAACAACAAAGGGAAATGGAGATTGGCCCAAATCGATGTGCGGTAAGATAGAAGATTAATTAAAAATGAGGAAGGTAACGACTACAGTTACCTTCTATTTGGTGAGGAAAAATTTCCCTAGTTGACTTTATACCTGCCGGGGTATAATATGTACATATCGACAAACACCTAAGGAGGTATTTCAGATTACTTTTGTTACCATTCTACTGTTAGTGATTGGATATGTGATATTTGAAAGATATTTTCCGGTTTTCTCTGTAGTGTATATTCCCAGAGAAGAGATCGGAACAAAATCTACAATCATTGATATAAGAGATTATAACCAATCAAGTAAATTCTCTATACCAGGTTCGATAAACATACCTGTTGCTTATCTTAATAGATTTAGCACGGATATACCCAATCGGAAACTATATATTATTGCTTCAAACAATCTAGAAAAAAATGTGGGTATTCGTCTCCTACGGAAGAAAGGGTTTCAAGTGATTGGATATACCTTTGCTGGTCATCATTCAAAACTATTGAAAGAAGATCAACTTAATATAAAAAATCTTTGTTAAAAGGAGGTAAGGATATGGAATACAATACTCAAATTCAAAATAGAGTAAAGCGTATGGAAGGACAGCTTAGAGGGATTTTACGGATGATGGAAGAAAATAAGGACTGTAAAGAAGTGATTACACAATTATCAGCTGTTCGAACCGCTGTTGATCGTACAATGGGTGTCATTGTAAGTTCTAATTTAGTTGACTGTGTACAAAAAACTAATGAAAATGAAGAATCAAATGCAGAAGATCTGATTAAAGAAGCGGTTAATTTGCTTGTAAAAAGTAGATAAAAAAGGATTGACACCAAGGAGACATTCATTTAGTATTATACCCATAGGGGTAAGTTGAAGTTTTAAAACAACTTATATTTTTTTAAATCTTAATATACCCATGTAGGTATATGTAAATAAATTATATAGAAAATCTAGGAGGTAACAGGATAATGTCAGAAAAGAAAAAAACTACAATTGTGTTATTTAGTGGAGATTACGATAAAGCAATGGCTGCCTATATTATTGCAAATGGTGCAGCAGCCTACGATCATGAAGTAACCATCTTCCATACATTCTGGGGGTTAAATGCTCTCCGTAAAGAGGAAAATATGATGGTGAAAAAAGGATTCATGGAAAAGATGTTCGAAAAAATGATGCCAAGAGGCGCAGATAAGATGGGTCTTTCTAAAATGAACTTTGCAGGTATGGGTCCAAAAATGATTAAAGGTGTGATGAAAAAGCACAACGCCATGTCACTACCTCAGTTAATCGAAATGGCACAAGAGCAAGATGTGAAATTAGTGGCATGTACGATGACAATGGATCTGTTAGGTCTTAAAGAAGAAGAGCTTCTTGAAAATGTCGAATATGCTGGCGTAGCTGCTTATTTGGCTGATGCAGAAGATGGGAATGTAAATCTATTTATTTAATGAAAGATAGGGGATTTTCCCCTATCAATAAGGAGAGAATAATATGGAATATGTAAATTACATTCTCATCGGATTGTTCTTGCTACTCATTATCCAACGAATGATTCCGACAAAGGGTGTTAGACATATAACAACAGCTGAATTAAAAAAGGAATTAAAAGATAAAAATAAACAATTTGTGGATGTTCGGACGCCAGCTGAGTATAAGGGAAACCACATCAAAGGCTTTAAAAACATTCCACTTCATGTGCTATCTCAAAAATCAAATGAGATTTCAAAAGATAAAGAAGTAGTAGTCATTTGTCAAAGCGGAATGAGAAGTCAAAAAGCTAGCAAAACCCTAAAAAATTTAGGATTTACAAAAATAACGAATGTAAAAGGCGGCATGAGCGCCTGGTCATAAGATATAGGAGGAATCAACAATGAAAACAATGACAGCCAAAGAAGTAGAAGCACTATTAAACGAAGGTAAAGCACTGGATATTATCGATGTGCGTGAAGTAGATGAGGTAGCAGCTGGGAAAATTCCTGGAGCAGTAAACATTCCACTAGGCCTTATTGAGTTCCGTATGCATGAGTTAGATAAATCAAAGGAATATATCATGGTTTGTCGTTCTGGTGGTAGAAGTGGTAGTGCTTCACAATTTCTAGATAGCTATGGATACAAAGTCATTAATATGACAGGTGGTATGCTTTCTTGGGAAGGTAAAACAGAATAAAAAATTTTAAAATAAAATATACCCTATATAGTATAAAGGTAATGGAGGTTACTTATGGAGAACTTAAAAGCAAATATCACTCTTGATGCAAAGGGATTAGCATGCCCGATGCCGATTGTTAAAACGAAAAAAGCAATGACTGGATTAGAAGCAGGGCAGGTATTGGAAGTCCAAGCAACAGATAAGGGATCAAAAGCAGATATTAAAGCATGGGCTGAAAGTACAGGACATCAATATCTAGGTACTTTGGAAGAAGGAGATGTGTTAAAGCATTATCTAAGAAAGTCTTCAAGCGATGAAACCATCGAAAGAAAACATCCAAATGTAGTGACAAATGAGGAACTACAGTCAAAGCTAGAAGCAAATGAAAACATGATGGTTCTAGATGTAAGAGAAACGGCAGAATATGCATTTAATCATATTCCGAATGCGATTTCTATTCCACTTGGTGAGTTAGAGGCTCGTCTGAATGAATTAAACCAAGATCAAACCATCTATATCGTATGTCGTACAGGTAACAGAAGCGATTTAGCAGCTCAGAAACTAGCTGAAAAAGGATTTTCAAACGTACTAAATGTTATTCCAGGGATGAGTCAGTGGAATGGAACAACGGATCGTATCAACCATTAAGGATCAAAAAAATTTTTAGAATTAATTATACTCTAGGGGGTAAATGCAATGACTGTTCAAGCAATGACGGCAAAAGAAGTGACGAAGAAAGTATTTAATAAAGAAGCATTCTTCATTTTAGATGTACGTAATGAAGAGGCATTTCAAGATTGGAAAATTGAAGGCGAAAATTTTGAATATCTAAATGTACCGTACTTTGATCTATTAGATGGGGTAGAAGAAATTCTTGATCAAGTACCAACGGATAAAGAGTTATTAGTCGTTTGTGCCAAGGAAGGGTCATCTATTATGGTAGCTGACATGCTTTCTGAAGCAGGACGTAGTGTGTCTTATCTAGCAGGCGGAATGAAAGCATGGAGTGAACACTTAGAACCAGTTAAGGTGGGAGACTTAAAAGACGGCGGCGAAATATATCAGTTCGTTCGTATCGGAAAAGGCTGTTTATCATATATGGTCGTTTCAAATGGCGAAGCAGCTATCATCGACTCTACCCGTATGACAGATACGTACCTTGATTTTGCCAACTCAATCGGAGCAAAGATCACTCATGTATTTGATACTCACCTTCATGCCGATCATATTTCTGGTGGAAGAGTAATTGCTGAAAAAACAAATGCAATGTACTGGTTACCTCCAAAGGATGCAACGGAAGTGACATTTACGTACCAACCATTAGAAGATGGCAATGATGTAGAAATCGGTAATGTAAAAATCAATATCCATGCATTATATTCACCAGGACACACAATCGGATCCACTTCCTTTATTGTGGATGAGAAATTCTTGCTTTCAGGAGATATCTTGTTCATTGATTCGATTGGAAGACCAGATTTAGCTGGACTTGCACAGGATTGGGTAGGAGATTTAAGAGAAAGTCTTTACAAGCGTTACAGAGAATTATCTGAGGAATTAGTCGTACTTCCAGCTCACTTTATGATCATTGATGAGTTAAATGAAGATGGAAGTGTGTCAGAAAAGCTAGGGACACTATTTGAGAAAAACCATGGTTTAAATATTGCAGACGAAGATGAATTTAGAAGAGTGGTAACGGAAAACCTGCCACCACAACCAAATGCATACCAACAAATCCGTGAAACAAATATGGGGAAAATCACTCCAGACGAAGAGCAACAACGTGAAATGGAAATCGGACCAAACCGTTGCGCGGTTCGATAAAACAATACTAGGAGGAAATTGAAATGGAAGCAAATAAAGTATTAGACGCAAAAGGGCTGGCTTGTCCCATGCCGATCGTTAAAACAAAGAAAGCAATGAATGAATTAGAAAGCGGTCAAGTGTTAGAAATTCATGCAACTGATAAAGGGGCAAAAAATGATCTTGCTGCATGGGCAAAATCAGGTGGTCATGAATTAATCAAACACGATGAGGAAAATGAAGTACTAAAGTTCTGGATTAAAAAAGGCTGATCTATAAGGGAACCATATGAGGTTCCCTTTTTCTAAAAAATGGTTTTAGAGCAAGCGTCATGATAGGCGCTTTTGCTTTTCAAAGGGGGAAAAACGATGGATATAGGATTTATTATCACCATCTTTTTAATTGGTTTTATAGGTTCATATATTTCTGGAATGCTTGGAATTGGCGGTTCAATCATTAAGTATCCGATGCTATTATACATTCCGCCTTTATTCGGTCTAGCAGCTTTTAGTGCCCATGAAGTATCAGGTATAAGTGCTGTTCAGGTGTTTTTTGCCACGATCGGAGGTGTATGGGCTTACCGAAAAGGGGGCTTTTTAAATAAAAAGCTCATCATTTATATGGGAGCAAGTATTTTAATTGGTAGCTTTATTGGGGGCTTTGGTTCAAAGCTCATGAGTGAAGGTGGAATTAATATCATATATGGTATTTTAGCATTGATTGCCGCTGTAATGATGTTCATTCCTAAAAAAGGTCTAGATGATATTCCATTAGATCAAGTAACATTCAATAAATGGCTGGCAGCGATTCTTGCATTTATCGTTGGGATAGGGTCTGGAATTGTCGGAGCGGCTGGAGCTTTTCTTTTAGTACCCATCATGCTTGTAGTCTTAAAAATTCCAACTCGTATGACCATTGCATCCTCACTTGCCATCACATTTATCTCTTCTATCGGTGCGACTGTTGGAAAAATATCAACGGGGCAAGTAGAATTTTGGCCATCTTTAATCATGGTCATAGCTAGTTTAATTGCCTCACCACTAGGGGCGATGGCAGGGAAGAAGGTAAACACAAAGATTCTCCAAGTAGTCCTTGCACTCCTCATTTTAGCAACAGCGATAAAGATTTGGATGGATATATTGTAATCTAGAAAGCTTAAAAAGAGAAAGCACCTTTTAAAGGAACAGAAAAGGCGCCTGTCCCATTCTTTATTGGAGGACAGACGCCTTTTTTATTTAATCCAATCCCCAAATAAATACATAATAAAGACCGAAGAATAAAAAAATTAATAGAAGCAGAATGGAAAGGCATAAAGTAATCACTCTCGGGTAAGCGAAAGTTTGATTGTTGATGTCACGGCCTTTCTTAAAATATCCAATAGTTGAAAGAATGATAGTGGTAATTCCTACAAAAATAGAAGCTAATCCAATCGTTTGTGCAAGTATATCCCCGAGCTGATTTTTTGATATAAATGAGAAATGTAAATTAGTTATTAAAAACCCAACCCCTATGATCGTAATACTCGTTCGTATCCATGCTAGGTATGTACGTTCATTTGCTAGATGTTGCTGTATGTAGTTTGAATCAATTGTTGGCTTATCCTTAAATATCATCATTTAGTACCTTAATGAACATTGAATTATTAACCTCCAGTTAAGAGAAGACCATCAAAAAATGATGGTCTTCTTCTTTTATTATATTAGTAAAAGCATCTATTTTATTCCTTCTTTTAAGCTTGTAATTATCCTCCCTCCATTGGAACAACAATTGTTTGGAGATACAATGTGATTATTTTAAGGAGAGAATTCATTTTTACGGATTTTTTATTTACTGTATCAATTTATCTATCTTGGTAAAAATTAAGTGGAGAAAATCACTGGTTATGGGGTAATGAGAATGAAAAAAGTCGTTCGACCTAAAAAGCTAGAAGACATCACCCCGAAGGATTCTCCGGTTGTTGAGCAGCAGTTGGAAACCAATGTTGAGGCAATAAAGAAGGAACTAACAGACTGTAATGATGTCGTTTTCCGTTCACTTGTGATTGAAAATCGAAAAGCTACTGTTGTTTATGTAGATGGTTTAATAGATAGAGACAGTCAAGAGCTTCACGGATTACATCAACTCCTCACATCGATTCCTATAAAGAACCTAACAGTTGAATACCTAGAGCAGCAGATTCTTTCCGTGAATCATGTACTTGAGTCTACGAAGATTGATGATCTAATCAATAAAGTGTTAGAAGGAAACACGATTCTACTTGTAGATCAGCTAGAAAAGGCATTGGTGCTTGATGTAAAAGGTGGACAAAATAGAGGTGTAGCTGAGCCTGAAACAGAGGCTTCTATTAGAGGGCCAAGGGAAGGTTTCACAGAACAACTTGGTGTGAATACTTCCTTAATTAGAAAAAAGATTCGATCAAAACACCTAAAATTAGTATCAAAAGAAATTGGCGCCGAAACGAAAACGGGAGTAGTTGTTATGTATATGGACAACCTTGCCCCCGGGAACCTAGTAAAGGAAGTTTTTAGCCGATTAGATAAAATCAAAATTGATGGTGTCTTAGAAAGTGGATATATTGAAGAGTTTATAGAAGATAATCCGTGGAGTTTCTTTCCACAAATGCAAAATACGGAAAGACCAGATACAGTCGCAGCCAACTTATTAGAGGGAAGAATTATTATTTTGGTAGATGGAACACCATTTGCTCTCATTCTCCCGGTAAGTTTTTGGCAGTTTCTTCAAGCGAGTGAAGATTATTATCAACGGTTTCATATATCCATATTTTTACGAGTATTGCGTATCACGTTTATCTTTTTAGCTCTTCTTCTTCCTGCCTTTTACGTAGCTGTTACCACGTATCATCAGGAAATGATCCCAACAAATTTATTATTTAGTATTGCGGCGAGCAGGGAAGCCATTCCGTTTCCTGTTTTTATTGAAGCATTAATTATGGAGATTGCATTCGAAGCGCTAAGAGAAGCAGGAGTGCGATTGCCAAAGGTGGTTGGTCAATCCGTCAGTATCCTTGGAGCACTCGTCATCGGGCAAGCGGCTGTAGAGGCTGGAATTGTATCTGCTCCAATGGTTATTGTTGTATCCATGACAGGTATTGCTTCTTTTACAATTCCCCGTTTTAACATGGCCATCTCCATTAGACTGCTACGTTTTCCGATGATGGTCCTTGGAGGTAGCTTTGGGTTACTAGGAATTGTTCTTGGATCGATCATCATTTTAACGCATCTATGTAAACTAACATCTTTAGGAATTCCTTACTTTTCTCCTCTTGGGCCACTGAATTGGAGTGAGCTAAAGGACGTATTTATTCGTGCCCCTTGGTGGGCATTAAGGAAGAGACCAACCGAATATGTGAGTGGGAATGTAATCAGACAAAAAAACTAGTGTTTATACCACTTTATTTTAAACAAAAGGGATCGAATGGGATGAAAAAAATATATGGACTGATCCTTTCTTTTCTCGTTTTAACCGGCTGTTGGGATAGAAAAGAAGTGAATGACTTAGCTTTTGTTACCATGACCGGTTACGACAAAGTAGATGAAAATCAATTTAGGACTTCTGTACAAATCCCTCTACCAGGAGCGATGGGTGGTGCGGGTTCAACTGGTGGAGGAGGAGGAACACAAGGTGGGCCTTTTTATATTGATTCTGAAATAGGGAGAAATATTAGGGAAAGCAATGATTTACTGCAAAGGAGAATGTCACGTAAGACCAATTTTGCTCATAGAAGAGTCATTATCATTGGAGAGGAGTTAGCTAAAAATGGTTTTAAAAAAACACTTGATGTGCTATTGGATCAACCACAGTCGAGGATAACGTCTTATGTCCTTTTAACTAAAGGGGAAGCATTACAGATTTTAAATGCGGAACCACATTTAGAAAAACTATCCTCTGAAGCACTCCGAGAGTTGTCAAAGGAAAATGAAGGGGTAAACGTTAAAAATGTATTAAATGATATTTGGAGACCTGGGAAGGACCCAGTCATCCCATTGATTATCAATAATGAAACTGAAAATGGGACATCAAAGAATAAAAAGAAGGAGGCACAACTAGAAGGTTACGCCATTCTAAGAGAGGATAAGCTCATTTTTTTTACAAACAGTGAGGAAACCATAGGTGCACAATTTTTACTAAATAAGAAAAATCATAAAAACTATACTTTCTCTGTTGAGGAAAAGGGAGAGGTAAACGTCCATTTTGAAAAAGTGAAAAACAAAGTGAGTTATAAACTAGTCAATGGAAAGCCCACTTTTACAATAACCTTTAATGTGGGTGCCTCCATTATGCAAAATGAGCCCAATCTTGAATTAAATAATCAAGAAACATACGATCAAGTAAAGAAAAGTTTAGAATCGTCTATTCAAAAACAAGTATTGGCACTTTTGAATCACTCGAAGTCTGAAGGAATAGATGTTTATGGACTGGGATGGTATTTATTTAGACATGAGAATAAGTTATGGGAAATGAACTTAAAAGAAAATTGGAGAGAAACATTAAAAGAGCTAGAGGTCAAAGTAAAAGTAAGGTCAAAGATTACGAGGTCAATTAATCCAGGAATTAACATAAAGGAATGATGTGTTTGTTAGGTGCATGTTGTTTTGGAGGAGTACTATTACTTTATATGTCACTAATTTATCGAGGAAATAAGAAATTGGATAAAAAAGAAAGGAAGCGAATTTTGTTCGTTACGATTTTGTCCTTTGCTTGTTCCTCTTTCTTCTTTTTTGCTGATACGATCAATTTAATTATAGACTATTGCAATAAATACATAGGATTCGTAACAAAGATGGTGATAAAACTATGAATCAAATTTCCCCATCTCAACTTTCATTGATGATTGCGAACTTTATTTTAACAGGGACCCTCATTTCACTTGCTCAAGTTATGACACAAGTGTCACATCAATATACATGGCTAGTCCCCATTCTAGTTTACATGATTGTAATGGGCCTAATCTTAATCGTTTTTAGGAAGTCTAACAATCAGTCGAAAAACAATAACCTGCAAGCAAGATCATTTACTAGTAGAATCTTGAATATTAGTATTGGTCTTTTGCTTGTAGGTATCTATATTAGGGATTTACGGGCATTTATTGATTATCTTAGATCTTATATTTTACCTGAGACACCCATTGAAATTTTATCCATTTTAGTTACACTTGCTTTACTATATGTAGCGGCTTCAGGTTTACAGGCTATCGCTAGAATAACGGTTATACAGTTTATTACGTTAACAGCCATGATTCTATCACTGCCAATATTATTGTTAAATGAAATTGAACTACCAAATTTGGTTCCCATTTTAACAACAGGTACCTTCTCAAATTTAAGTAAATCAACCTTTTTAATGTTTCCTTGGATTGGAGAAATCGTTATTTTCTTTCTAGTTCTCGAAAATATCACATATAAGAAGCACATAAAAAAGGCATTTATTAAAGGGATCAGTCATGGAATTCTGTTATTATTTATTTTAATCTTTTTAAATATATCTGTACTTGGCGCAGGTATCGTTGAAAATGTAACTTATCCTAATATATTGACGATTCAACAAATAAATGTAACGGATTTTCTTGATCGTTTGGACTTAGCCATTGTAATCGTATGGATGCCCTGTCTGTTAAGTAAAATGGCACTTAGTTTATATTGTATTCAAAGAATAACGAATAACTTGAAACTCTTTCAAACCAATCTTCACCTTACCCCTGTTAGCCTACTTTTAGGAATTCTAGTTGTCGTTCTGTTTGAAAATAATATAGCTCATTTAAGATATGCATTTTTATCGTGGACGACGCTTGGATTTGCGCTTGAAATGATGATTTTTTCCCTTTTCTTTTTGCATCAGATTAATAAGAAAAGGGAAAAGAAAGCAACGGAGGGAGGAGCGAGCTATACTTAAATCGATTCAGAGCGGTATGGCCACATCTCTTGGAGGCTCGAAATAAAAAGCTCCACGTTTTTCTTTTTTTTCATAGTAGGAGAGTAAACATAAGACAGCGTTCTAGGAAATTGAAAATCTTTAATGCGGATGATGGCTAACTCTCCATTTTTGACTTCTTTATGGATAACGCTGTTAGATAAAAGTGATAGACCCATGCCTTTACTGATTGTTTCTTTAATTCCTTGATTGCTACTAATAGATAGAAGGGATTTTACCTTTAGCCCATTCGAACGGATCACATGGTTTAAGTATTCCCTAGTACCTGACCCAACCTCCCGTGTCACCCATACTTGGTTTTGAAGATCGGATATGAATATGTCTCTATTCATTAATGCAAGAGGATGCTTAGCGGATGATACAACAAAAAGCTCGTCCTTTAAAAAAGGGTGGACAGAAAGTTCTTTTTCGTTTGTTTGCCCTTCAATTAGACCAATATCCACTTCATGCCTCTTAACGGATTGAACAATTTCCTTAGTATTCCCTATAACCACTTCAAGTTCAAGTGCCTGATGTTCCTTTTGGATGTCATAGAGAAGAGAAGGTAAAATATATTCCCCAATTGTAAAGCTTGCCCCGATTTTCAAGGATCCTCTAACAGATGTTTGCAAGTCGAGGATATCTTGTTTTGTCTGCTCATACATGCTTATTAACTGTTTGGCTCGATCATACAAAATCTCTCCAGAAGGAGTGATTTTTAGTTGTTTTGGAGAACGTATGAATAGTTTCGTTTGAAACTCGGTTTCTAAATTCTTAATATGTAAACTAACACTTGGTTGAGACATGAGAAGGAGTTCGGCTGTTTTTGTGAAGTTTTTTACTTCAACTAATGTTATAAACGTTTTTAATTCATCAAAATACATACGTGCACTCTCTCTTCTATTAGAAATATTAATAATTGCAATCAGTTATATGTATTTTACCAATAGTGATTTTTAAGGTAAAGTAATTATATAAAGTGAAGAAATCTATAGTTAGCGGTTTAAATAATTTAAAACCGACTTAACTTATTGGATTAATTGATATATAATAACACTTATAATATTTTGCGAATTTTGGGGAATTTAGTCTATTTATATTTTTGTGAGGTGGATTTCGTTGCAACTTCAGGTTATGAACAGCCCGTTTAGTCAGGAGCAGGCAGAGCTTCTTAACAAAATACTGCCAACACTAACTGAATCGCAGAAGGTTTGGCTTAGTGGATATTTAGCAGCTATTCAAGCAGCATCAGCAACTACTACTATTTCAGAAGCAGCTTCTGTAGCTCTATCTGTTGATGCTTCCAAGCCAGTGTCGAAAGAAGTAACCATTCTTTTTGGTTCACAGACTGGAAATGCACAACGACTTGCTACAAAAGCAGGTAAGACGCTTGAAAGCAATGGTTTTCAAGTAACTGTTTCATCGATGAGTGATTTTAAGCCAAATAATCTAAAGAAATTACAAAACCTATTAATAGTAGCAAGTACACATGGTGAGGGGGAACCACCAGATAATGCGTTGTCTTTCCATGAGTACTTACACTCAAAGCGTGCTCCAAAGTTAGAAGAACTCAATTATGCGGTTCTATCATTAGGCGATAGCTCGTACGAATTCTTCTGTCAAACAGGAAAAGAATTTGATGAGCGCCTTAAGGAGCTAGGTGGAAAGCCATTAACTGAAAGAGTAGACTGTGATCTAGATTATGATGAACCAGCTTCTGAATGGATTGAAAGTGTACTTTCGGCTCTAGGACAGGCTGGAAATGCGGCAAGTCAAGCTCAAGCGACTGGTGGAGCAGTTCAAGTGGCTTCAGAAGAATCTATTTATTCTAGAACAAACCCTTTCCGTGCTGAAGTATTAGAAAACTTAAATTTAAATGGTCGTGGATCAAATAAAGAAACACGTCATCTTGAGTTATCGCTTGAAGGTTCAGGATTATCGTATCAGCCAGGTGACAGCCTAGGAATTTATCCAGAAAACGATCCAGAGCTTGTGGAGCAAATCCTTGCTGAAATGAACTGGAATGCAGATGAAAAAGTGACAGTTAATAAACAAGGAGAAGTAAGAACGCTAAAAGATGCGCTACTTACTAACTTTGAAATTACGGTATTAACGAAGCCGTTAATGGAACAAGCAGCCAAGCTTTCTGTAAATCAGGAATTACAGGAGCTGGTGAAACCAGAAAATGTAGAAAAAGTAAGAGAGTATATTCATGGTCGCGATTTACTTGACTTGCTTCGAGACTTTGGTCCATGGACAGCTTCGTCACAGGAGATTGTCTCTATATTAAGAAAGCTTCCTGCACGTCTATATTCGATTGCAAGCAGTATCTCTGCAAACCCAGATGAAGTTCATTTGACGATTGGTGCGGTCAGATACGATTCACATGGACGTGAAAGAAAAGGTGTATGCTCGATTCTAACAGCTGAGCGCCTACAATCAGGGGATACGCTACCAATCTTTATTCAACATAATCCAAACTTTAAGCTTCCTGAAAACCCTGAAACTCCTATTATCATGGTAGGACCAGGAACAGGGGTAGCGCCATTCCGCTCATTTATGCAAGAGCGTGAGGAAGCGGGTACAGAGGGCAAGTCATGGATGTTCTTCGGTGATCAGCACTTTGTAACGGATTTCTTATATCAAACCGAATGGCAAAAGTGGTTGAAAGATGGCGTCCTAACAAAGATGGATGTTGCTTTCTCAAGAGACACGAATGAAAAAGTATATGTTCAGCATCGTATGCTTGAGCAAAGCAAGGAATTATTTGCATGGCTTCAAGAGGGAGCGGTCGTATATATTTGTGGTGATGAGAAACATATGGCACATGACGTACATCAAACATTAATTACTATTATTGAAAAAGAAGGCAGCATGGGTCGTGAAGAAGCAGAAAGCTATTTAGCTACCATGCAAAAAGAAAAGCGATACCAGCGTGACGTATACTGAGTTTGAGTGAAAGGAGTTTTAAGCATGGTGGAAGTGAAAGAAAATTTAAAAGCGCCTGAAGGCCCTCCTAGTGATGTAGAGGGTATAAAAGATCGAAGCGATTACTTACGTGGAACGTTAAAAGAAGTAATGCTTGATCGAATCAGTGCAGGTATCCCAGAGGATGACAACCGATTAATGAAGCATCATGGAAGCTATTTACAGGATGACCGTGATGTGCGTGCAGAACGACAAAAGCAAAAGCTTGAACCAGCTTATCAGTTCATGCTTCGTGTTCGATTACCAGGCGGAGTGGCGACACCTGAGCAGTGGTTAGTGATGGATGACCTTTCTGAAAAATATGGTAATGGTACATTAAAATTAACCACTCGCCAAACGTTCCAAATTCATGGAATTCTTAAGTGGAATATGAAAAGTACCATTCAGGGCATTAATCAATCTCTAATGGATACAATTGCTGCATGTGGAGATGTAAACAGAAATGTAATGAGTACTTCTAATCCACATCAGTCAGAAATTCATGCAGAGGTATACGAGTGGGGCAAGAAATTAAGTGATGATTTACTTCCTCGTACAAGAGCCTATCATGAAATTTGGCTTGATGAAGAAAGAGTGGCAGGAACGCCTGATGTAGAGGTTGAGCCTATGTATGGACCACTCTACTTGCCTCGTAAATTTAAAATTGGTATGGCTATTCCTCCTGAAAACGATGTGGATGTATTTTCACAGGATCTAGGGTATATTGCCATCGTGGAAGAAGGAAAGCTGGTTGGATTTAACGTGGCAATCGGTGGCGGAATGGGAATGTCTCACGGTGATAAGACGACTTACCCGCAGCTTGCAAAAGTCATCGGCTTCTGTAAGCCAGAGCAAGTATACGATGTCGCTGAGAAGGTTATTACCATCCAACGTGACTATGGAAATCGTTCCGTACGTAAGAATGCGCGTTTTAAGTACACGGTAGATCGTTTAGGATTAGAAAATGTGAAGCATGAGCTAGAAAACCGACTTGGCTGGAAGCTTGAAGAAGCAAAGCCTTACTCATTTGATCATAATGGTGATCGATATGGTTGGGTAAAAGGCCTAAAAGGAAATTGGCATTTTACACAATTTGTGCAAGGTGGACGTATAGCCGACTTTGATGGATATCCATTGAAAACAGGCTTACGTGAAATCGCAAAGGTTCATACTGGAGATTTCCGTTTAACTGCCAATCAAAACCTAATCATTGGTAGCGTGTCTGCTCAGAAAAAGAAAAAAATTACTGAGTTACTTGAAAAATACAGTTTAACAGATGGAAAACATCACTCTGCGATACGACGTAGTTCAATCGCATGTGTGGCTTTACCAACCTGTGGGCTTGCCATGGCGGAAGCTGAGAGATATCTGCCAACCCTTATTGATAAGATTGAAGAAATCGTTGAGGGAAATGGGCTAAGAGATAAAGAAATTACGATTCGTATGACTGGCTGTCCAAACGGTTGTGCAAGACACGCCCTAGGGGAAATCGGGTTCATTGGTAAGGCTCCTGGAAAATACAATATGTATTTAGGTGCTGCATTTGATGGAAGCCGTTTAAGCAAGATGTATCGTGAAAATATTGGAGAAGAAGAAATCCTTCGAGAGCTTGGTTCCATTCTTCCTCGATATGCAAAGGAACGTAATGAAGGGGAACATTTTGGAGACTTTGTGATTCGTGCCGGCATTATTGAAGCAACAACAGATGGAACGAATTTTCACGCATAATTTTTAAAAAGACCTTTATTCTATCTAGATTAGATAGAATAAGGGTCTTTTTTGTTTTTTAAACATAGAGCAATTTTTACTGGGCAAAATAGAATTAGAATTTTTTTGAATCTGTTATATTACCATAATTTTTAATTTACAATTAACAAACAATTATGTAAAATGGCTAAGGTGTATTCGTTATTTTTCGACAATTATTTCAATTTCTATAGGAGGATATAATGGATTTATTTCGTAAGAAACAAGTAGGGAAATCAGTGTCTGAAAATTCCCTCAAAAGAGTATTAGGAGCATTTGACCTAACTCTACTCGGTGTTGGAGCAATTATCGGAACAGGAGTTTTCGTTTTAACTGGAGTGGCAGCAGCTGAATATGCAGGACCTGCACTTATCTTATCCTTTATTATTGCTGGACTAGCTTGTGCATTTGCAGCATTATGTTACTCAGAATTTGCTTCAATGATCCCTCAATCAGGTAGTGCATATACATATGGATATGTTGCGTTTGGAGAACTCCTTGCATGGGTACTTGGTTGGGATTTAGTTTTGGAATATGGGTTGGCTTCTTCTGCGGTTGCAAGTGGTTGGTCAGGCTATTTTCAAAGTTTACTGGCAGGATTCGGATGGCATTTACCTACTTTTCTAACAAGTGCATTTGATCCGTCAAAAGGTACATTTGTAGATTTGCCGGCTGTTATTATTGTTTTGTTAGTGACCCTTTTATTAACAAGAGGCGTGAAAGAATCAGCTAAATTTAATGCCATCATGGTTGTGATTAAAGTAGCTGTTGTTCTCCTATTTATTGCTATTGGGGTATGGTATGTGGAACCAACTAATTGGAAGCCATTTATGCCGTTTGGAGCTTCAGGAGTCGTAGCGGGGGCAGCTGTTGTTGTATTTGCATATTTTGGATTTGATGCCGTTTCAACAGCAGCTGAAGAGGTAAAGAATCCCCAACGAAATCTCCCAATTGGAATTATTTCTGCTCTTGCTGTTTGTACCATCTTATACATTGCTGTTTCCTTAATCTTAACTGGGATTGTACCGTTCAACCTATTAAACGTAAAGGATCCAGTAGCCTTTGCCCTACGATTTATCCAACAAGACTGGGCCGCAGGATTTATCTCGCTTGGAGCAATCGTAGGTATTACAACCGTACTAATTGTAATGATGTTTGGACAAACACGTTTATTTTATGCGATTAGCCGAGATGGATTGTTACCGAAAAAATTATCAACGGTTCACCCGAAATCTCAAGTGCCTATTACAAGCACATGGGTAACAGGGGGATTAGTGGCCATTTTTGCAGGATTTATTCCTTTAAATAAACTTGCAGAGCTAACAAGTATTGGAACATTGTTTGCCTTTGCAACGGTATCTCTTGGAGTTGCTGTACTTCGCAAAACACAGCCAGATTTACATCGTCCGTTCAAGACACCTCTTGTGCCTGTTATTCCGATCCTGGCCGTTGTTTTTTGTGTGTATTTAATGCTGCAGTTATCAGCATTTACTTGGAAGGGATTTTTGGTCTGGTTAGTAATCGGTTTAGGCATATATATTGGTTATGGGTATAGAAATAGTAAATTAAACAACCCTGAACCATCAAAATCATAAAAGAAAAAGTCGGTTTTGGATTGAACCGACTTTTTTAGTTTCATGAATATAAAAATTGGTATATTGTTACATTTGCTGTTTTTGTTTATAATGTTTTAAAAGGCGTGGAAGAGGAAAAGTAAAATGTTGTTATCCTTTGCAGAGAGCTCCGGTTGCTGAAAAGGAGTAAGGATACGCATTTGAACAATGGCCTCGGAGCTGCGAACTGAACCTGTCATTGACAGAAGTAGGAGTTGTCGGGAGTTGACGTCCGTTATCAACGTCACAGTATAAGAGTAGAGTATTTTGCTACTCCGTACTTGCTGAGGCTAACAGTGTGAGCTGTTGGTGAATTAAGGTGGTACCACGGGAGTAAAGTCCTGTCCTTATCTTTATTAAGATACGGACAGGGCTTTTTTTTTATTTTTTAAAGGAGGAATCTTTAATGAATGTATTTATTGGGGGTGCCTGGCCATATGCAAATGGTTCCCTGCATATTGGTCATATAGCAAGCTTATTGCCAGGTGATATTCTAGCAAGATACTACCGTTTAAAAGGAGAAGATGTGTTATATGTGTCTGGAAGTGATTGTAATGGGACACCTATTGCGATTCGTGCCATGCAGGATGGTGTGGAGGTAATTGAGATAGCCAACCGTTATCACCAAGAGTTTTCCGAGTGCTTTACAAAACTTGGATTCTCTTATGATTGTTATACACGTACAGATTCCGCTCACCATGCTAGTGTGGTGCAGGACTTATTTTTAAAGCTTGATAATAATGGTCTACTTTATACAAAAGAAATAGAACAAGTCTATTGCAATACTTGTGATCAGTTTCTCCCTGACCGTTATGTAGAAGGAATTTGCCCGACTTGTGGGGAACATGCCCGTGGTGATCAATGTGATTATTGTTCCACAATATTAGATCCAGTCGAGCTCCATAATAAGATTTGTAAAATATGTAGTTCATTACCTGTTATTAAGAAAACGGAGCATTATTACTTAGCATTAAGTAAGCTTCAACGCCAAATAGAAGATCTAAAAGAGGATAGGATAGGGGTATGGCGTGAAAACGCATTACAATTAACCGAAAGGTACTTAAAGGAAGGACTGAAAGATCGTCCGGCGACTCGTGACCTGCCCATTGGCGTGTCTGTTCCAATAAAAGGATTTGAGCATAAAAAAATTTATGTGTGGATTGAAGCGGTATCCGGATATTACTCAGCTAGTAAGCAATGGGCTTCTAATAATGGGAGAGATATAGAAGGCTACTGGAAGGAATCTACTCGAAGCTATTATGTTCACGGGAAAGACAACATCCCTTTCCACTCCATCATTTGGCCTGCAATCCAAATGGGGGCAGGCTTGGAGGCATATCCGAAGTATATCGTCTCAAATGAGTACGTAACATTAGAAAAAAAGAAGATCTCTACAAGCAAAAATTGGGCAATTTGGATCCCGGATATATTGGAAAGGTATCATCCTGATTCCATACGATACTTTCTAACCATTAATGCTCCAGAAAACCGTGACACAGATTTCTCCTGGCGAGAGTTTATCTACAGTCATAACAGCGAACTGCTAGGAGCGTATGGGAATTTTGTGAACCGGACTTTAAAGTTCATTCAAAACCAATTATCAGGAGGGGTTCCTCAATCAGCTATTGATACAAGTATTCAAAACCGTGTTGAATTACTCTTTCATCAGGTAGGGGAAGCGATTGAAGCAACAAGAATAAAGCAAGCGTTAGAAGAGATTTTTGAGTGCATAAGATACGCAAATAAGTATTTCGATGAACAACAACCATGGAGAGCGGAAGAAGAAAAGCGGGATACTACTATTGCCACATGTGTATTTCTTATAGTGAATTTCGCCCAATTACTACATCCCTTTCTCCCTCATTCTAGTGAAGAAGTTCGAAAAATGCTCCATCAATCTAAATTCTCCTGGAAGGTGATTACTAACCTGCCGTTGTCGGTTGAGAATGTTCATCCACTATTTGAACGAATTGATATTAGGGCGATCGCAGAAGAAGGGGATAGACTTCGCGCGCAGATTAAATGAATATTGAATGTGAGCCATCTATTAATGCGTAGTTCAGTTTTTGTGGAGAACTAACAAATATAATACTAATTTGGAGACCGAATCGCATATGGTTTGGTCTTTTCTAATTCCCTTTTAATCAAAGGGTTATCTTAGCATAGAAAATAACTCGTCCTGTCCGAAAAAGCCCCGTATTCGGACAACCAAAGAGGAAAACGCGCTAGCTCGGTCCGAATAACCCCTGAATTCGGACAACCAAAGAGGAAAACGCGCTAGCTCGGTCCGAATAACCCCTGAATTCGGACAACCAAAGAGAAAACGCGCTCGCTCGGTCCGAATAACCCCCGAATTCGGACAACCAAAGAGAAAAACCGGCTGGCCCTGTCTGAATGAGCCTCGTATTCGGACAACCAAAGAGGAAAACGCGCTCGCTCGGTCCGAATAACCCCCGAATTCGGACAACCAAAGAGAAAAACCGGCTCGTCCAGTCTGAATGAGCCTCGTATTCGGACAACCAAAGAGGAAAACGCGCTCGCTCGGTCCGAATAACCCCCGAATTCGGACAACCAAAGAGAAAAACGCGCTCGTCCAGTCCGAATCAGCCTCTATTCGGACAGACAAAGAGTCCCTCGCGCTGGCCCCGTCTAAATAAGCCTCGTATGCGCTCCCTCTAGGAGAAACAATCAATATTATTGACAATTCAATTATGACAACATGGTTCATGACAAAATGCATTTTAGTTTAAATTGAATAGGTGTTGAAAACGCTTTATCATAAAATTAGAAACAAGGACAAAAGAATTATATTTCTGAAAGGGGAATTATACTATATGTCTAATCAAGTAGCGCAAAAGTCGGATGTTCGTGTGAAAATCCAACGCTTTGGTAGTCATTTAAGTGGCATGATTATGCCGAATATTGGTGCATTTATCGCATGGGGGATCATTACTGCTTTATTCATTCCCACAGGCTGGTATCCAAATGAGGATTTTGCTAAGCTAGTTGGACCGATGATTACGTATCTTCTTCCATTATTAATCGGTTACACTGGTGGTAAGATCGTATATGATACTCGTGGAGGAGTAGTTGGTGCCACAGCAACAATGGGTGTGATCGTTGGAGCAGAGATTCCAATGTTCCTAGGTGCCATGATTATGGGTCCACTTGGAGGATATCTAATCAAGAAGCTGGATGCAGTGATCGTTCCAAAGATCAGACAAGGTTTTGAGATGTTGGTAAACAACTTTACAGCTGGTATTTTAGGTGGAGCATTAACTTTAATCGCATTTAAAGTAATCGGTCCAGTGGTAGAAGGTTTAAACAAAGTGTTAGCTTCAGGAGTAGAAGCCATCGTTGATGCAGGACTTCTTCCGTTAGCAAATATTCTTATTGAACCTGCTAAGGTATTATTCTTAAACAATGCAATCAATCACGGGATTTTAAGCCCACTTGGTGTAGAGCAAGCAGCAGACGCTGGAAAATCGATTATGTTCCTATTAGAATCAAACCCTGGTCCTGGACTTGGTATTCTTTTAGCCATTATGTTATTCGGTAAAGGTTCAGCAAAAAGAACAGCTCCAGGTGCAGTGATTATTCACTTCTTAGGGGGAATCCATGAGATTTACTTCCCATACATCCTAATGAAGCCTATGTTAATCCTTGCTGCAATCGCAGGAGGCGTGAGTGGAGTATTCACATTATCCATTTTTAATGCAGGTCTTGTAGCCCCTCCATCACCAGGAAGTATCTTTGCATTAATGGCAATGACTCCAAAGGGTGGTCACTTAGGAGTACTACTAGGTGTAATTGTTGCAGCAGCTGTATCATTCGCAGTAGCATCATTTATTCTTAAGGTTAGCAAAAACAACGAAGAAGAAGATTTAGAAGCAGCTACAGAAAAAATGCAAGAAATGAAAGGGAAGAAGAGTTCAGTAGCAGAAGTATTAGAAAGCAAAGTGGACTATAAAAAGGTAAAAAAAATTATCTTTGCTTGTGATGCTGGAATGGGTTCTAGTGCAATGGGAGCTTCCATTTTACGAAACAAAGTAAAAAAAGCAGAAGTAGAAGGGGTAGAGGTAGCAAATACATCTATTAATAATCTTCCAGCGGATGCTGACATCGTTGTAACGCATAAAGATTTAACGGACCGTGCCAAAGCTAAGCTTCCCAATGCCCATCATGTGTCAGTAGAAAACTTCTTAAATAGCCCTAAGTACGATGAAATCGTAAATAACTTAAAATAATGAACGAAAATGAACACCTCTAAATCATTCAATGGTTTAGAGGTGTTTTATGTTTGAACTAAAAGGCAAGTTTGTCCCAGACAGAGCATATATATATAAATCCTTATTTAAGGAAATATGCTATTGGAGATGAAGTGGAATAATGGTTTTGTGGTTGATAATCATCTTTTTGTTAGTATTACTTTTACCCTTAAGAGTAAGAGTTGTAGAGGACAATATTGAATTATTTATTTTTATTATGGGTGCGATAACTGCGATTACAAGTGGAAGTTGGAGCAGAGATTTATTTTTAAAAGCTGCGAGTAATCCAATTGGGATTACCATTGCTGTATTTATTGCATCATTGCTTTTAAAGTGGTTTCACCGCAGTATCGACAGATTCATCAACCGGTTGTTACGTGCGTTATCCTTTAGATGGTGCGTAGCAATAACTGTGATTACCTTAGGTTTAGTATCAAGTATTATAACTGCGATTATTGCTTCTCTCCTCTTGGTCGCGATTGTGACTTCTATGAGGTTAGATACAAAATCAACCGTACGTTATGTGGTCCTTTCCTGTTTTAGTATTGGACTAGGCGCAAGTTTAACACCTGTAGGTGAACCTGTTGCTACTATAGCAATCAACAAATTAGGAGAGGATTTCTTCTATCTTATTAATTTATTAGGACCCATCATTATTCCTTTAATCATTTTATTGGGTATATTGGCTGCTATAATAGTCAGAAAGCCAAAGTATTTACACGAATTCAGAGAGGCACATATTAACAATGAAACGTATGAAGAGGTTTTGTATAGAGGAATCAAAATATACTTGTTTGTTATGGGCTTAACATTACTAGGATCTGGATTTAAAACCGTGATTGATCTCTATATCATTCATCTAAACACACCAGTGCTGTACTGGATTAATACGGTTTCTGCTGTTTTAGATAATGCTACTCTCGCAGCTGCTGAAATGAGTCCTCAGATGGGAGAACAAAAAGTAAGAGCAGTTCTATTAGGATTACTGATTAGCGGAGGGATGTTAATTCCAGGGAATATTCCTAATATCATAGCTGCGAATAAACTGGGGATCTCAAGTAAGGAATGGGCTCATTTTGGAGTGCCTGTTGGATTAGTCATAATGGTTATTATTTTTGTTTTTTTGTTATAAAATGAAGAGGGGTCTAGAATAAATCTAGGCTCCTTTTTTTATGTAGATAAGTATAAGTTTTTGGACCTTGAACGGTGCCTAGCTCCTCGGGGTCATAAGCCAAAGCCCTATATACGTCAGGACCTCTTTCGGTCTTCGTCTTATGCCTGTCGGAGCTTACCAAGGCGCTTGCGCTTTTCTTGTGTATTTATTTAATTTTGTCAACAAATACTATGACGAATGTGTATTTGTAAACGGTTGTTAACCGTTATTTGCAAGAGTATCATTAAATATGTAAATATCTTTATTTTAAAATTGTCAGTAAGTTGGACTCTTTAGGAGTTGATGGTCTTGTATATTACAGCGAGAGAAAGAAGAATTCTCGAGGTGATACTTCTTAGTGAAGAGGAAACGACCGTGAGTAGTATTGCCAAAATACTTAATGTGAGTTCTCGGACGGTACATCGTGACTTAAAAGGAGTAGAAGAAATACTAAAGTCCTACGATTTGTCACTTTCAAAGCAATCTGGGGTAGGAATTCTCGTCAAAGGGAGTAGTGAAAACAAAGAGAAGCTAAAATTATTCCTTTTTAGTGCTTCTCATAACGAGTACACTCCTGATGAACGACAAACAATTATTCTCTCTAGCCTACTAGAGAGCTTAGAGCCGGTAAAATTGGTTGTCTTAGCAAGTGACCTAAATGTCACGATTGCTACAGTAAGTAATGACCTAAACAAAATTGAAGAAAAAATTGAACCATACGGTCTATCTCTTATTCGAAAAAGAGGATATGGAGTAGAACTTTCTGGGTTAGAAACAGCTAAGAGAAAAGTCATGAGCAGTCTGATTTTAGATCACCTGGATGAGTTTGAATTTATTTCTTTTATCAGGGAGAATATCCAAAAACGTTCTGCTATGGATATGGACACTGCAACTGATCGACTACTTGGATTGGTGGATAAAAAGAAGCTTATTATCATTGAAAGTATCATTGATGACGTAAAAAAGGAACTGCCTTACCCAATTGCTGATAGTGCTTATATCGGTTTGGTTGTCCATCTAGCTTTGGCCACAGAAAGGATTCAACAAGGTGTGGAGATAACGTTAGATGACAGATTCCCTGATCAGCTTTTGGCAACAAAAGAGTATAAGATTGCTGAAAAAATTGTATCAGGATTAGAAAATGCCTTTCAGATATCTGTTTCTCAAGGCGAAGCAAGTTATATAACGATGCATCTTTTAGGAGCAAAGCTAAGGAATGAACAAGGAGATATTTTCGAAGAAACGGCTGTTCAAGTCGGATATACCGCTCAAAAGCTTATCCAGTATGTTGGGAACAGAATGGGATATCATTTTGAAAATAATATTGATCTTTACCAAGGTCTAATTGCTCACTTGCGTCCTGCCATCTATCGAATGAAGCAGCATATGAAGATTAGCAATCCATTGCTTGAGCGGATTATGGAAGATTACGAAGAATTATTTAGCATTATTGATGATGGGGTTGAAATTGTTTTTCCAGACTTTATCGTTCCAAAAGAAGAGATAGGATTTCTTGTCATGCATTTTGCTTCTGCCATGCTAAAGGGAGAAGAAAATAAGCAAATGAATGGCCTGGTGGTATGTTCGAGTGGAATAGGAACATCAAAGATTCTTGCGACAAAAATACAAAAAGAACTACCTTGGTTAAAAACAAAAAATGTTTCACTATTTGATTTTGAACAGATTAATCCTGAGGAGTATTCGATTATCATTTCGACAGTCCCTTTAAAGGATTATCAAGGTCAGTATGTTCTTGTAAGCCCTATCCTTTCTCAGGCTGAAATTGAAAGAATAAAGCAGTCGGTTCGAGTCGATCTTCCGGATCAGCCGAAAAATGATATAAACTCTGGCCTAAAAAATGATGCGGGGAAAGATTTTTTTGCGAGAATTCAACGAAATAATCGTTTTACTTCAGCAGCAATTGACATACTTTCTGGTTATTTTATTCAAAAACTGGGAGGAGATTGTTCGATTGAATCAGCCTTATTGGGCGCATGTGAAACACTTGAAAAGCAAGGTGTCATTAACGATGTAGAAAGAGTTGTTCATCACTTAGCGGAAAGAGAAGCATTAGGTGGACTTGGAATACCTGAAACCACTCTCTCGCTTTACCATACCAGAAGTACTGAGGTGACTAAACCCTCTTTCACTATGTATGAACTTGAAAAACCCGTCAAAGTGAGTGCAATGGATGGGACAGAGATTTCTAATAAACGAATTCTCCTGATGCTATCACCACAAGAAGCAAGCGAGGAGGCACTTGAGATACTAAGTCAAATCAGTGCTTCGATTATCCGAAATGAGGACTCGATACACTTGTTTGAGAATGGAGAAAAGGATGCCCTTTTTGATTATCTATGCAACGAGATAAGAGACATTTTTGAAACAAAAAATATTCACTAAGGAGTGGACAATATGTCAGTACAAATTTTAACAGCAGAAAATATCCAATTAAATGTAGCTTTATCAACAAAGGAGGAAGCGATAAGAAAGACAGGACAAATTCTTGTTGATAAAGGGTATGTAGAAGCGTCGTATATCGAGAAAATGCTTGCTAGAGAAGAGTTAACCTCCACATATATGGGGAATTTTGTGGCTATTCCACATGGTACAGAAGACGCAAAGGATATGGTTAAGCATTCAGGTATCTCAATCATTCAAGCTCCAGAGGGAGTTGATTTTGGCGGAGGGAATATAGTAAAGGTTCTCATTGGAATTGCAGGAAAAAATAATGAACACTTAGATATTTTATCAAACATCGCCATCGTTTGTTCGGAAGAAGAAAATATCGAGAAACTTGTTCAAGCTAAAACAGAAGAAGAAATTTTAAGTTTATTTGCTGAGGTGAACTAATATGTTTGCTCTACATTTTGGTGCGGGGAATATTGGTCGTGGTTTTATAGGATTGTTATTACAACAATCAGGCTATGAGGTTTGTTTTGCTGATGTGAATGCAGAAATAGTGGACTTACTTAATGAGCGTAAAGAATACAAAGTGGTATTAGCAAATAAGGAACAATCAGAGACAACGGTGACAAATATATCTGCTATTAACAGTGCCATAAATGGTGAATTAGTTGAAGAGGCAATTGTTCAGGCAGATCTAATTACCACTGCAGTGGGACCGAATATTTTAGCCATTATTGCACCGATGATTGCTAAAGGTTTGAAAAAAAGAGCAGCTATTTCAAACAAGCCTTTAAATATAATCGCGTGTGAAAATATGATTGGCGGGAGTGCTTTTCTCAAGGAGAAGGTATACGAACATTTGACTGAGGAAGAAAGAAATAGCTTTGATTCCCTATACGGATTCCCGAACTCTGCGGTTGACAGAATTGTTCCGAACCAATCGAATGACGACAAGCTCTTGGTTAAAGTAGAACCTTTCTTCGAATGGGTCATTGAGCAAACTGCATGGGTAGGAGAAAAGCCTTCTATTGAGGGAGCCACCCTTGTGGATGATTTGGCACCATTTATAGAGAGAAAGTTGTTTACAGTCAATACAGGACACGCAGCTATTGCTTATATAGGTTCCGTATACGGATTTCATCCAATAGCAGAAGCGATACAAAATGATCAAGTTAACCAGATTGTTTCAGGAGCATTGCAAGAGTCAGGAAGAGTACTTGTGAAAAAGTATGGATTTTCAAATGAACATCATCAAGCATACATTCAGAAAATTATTGGTCGATTCAAAAATGAATACATTATTGATGATGTGAAAAGAGTGGGGAGATCACCACTTCGAAAGCTAGGCATTCACGACCGATTATTTGCACCAGCTTTAGAATATTTCAACGAGTTTCAGGAAGCGCCAGTTAATCTATGTAAAGTAGTTGCTGCTGCGTTATTATTTACATCAAATGATGACCAAGAAGCGCTTGATCTTCAAAAGAGTTTGAAGAACGATGGAGTTCTTGCGGTATTAACGAGGTTAACAAATTTAGACCCAAATCATTCTATTATCCAAACGGTTGTTGAGGAATATAAGCATTTCCAAAATCAGTTATCATAATTAGTTCATAAAAGTGAAAAGCTATAATAGATATTCCTCCGAATATCAGCACGTATCCTGACCAATGAGGTGATTAGAGATGAGTTTTAGAGATCATTTGGATCAACATTCTCAACTTTTTTGTCACACGTGGACGAGACGAAAGCATGCTAGTAGTTCTCAAGTGAATGGAGAGACTAGAAAGTCGCAGGCAGAAATAATTCTGGCTAAGAATGCAAAGGCTCATCGCTGGTAAGGAATAGTTCGATGATATGAGGAAAAAGGAATAGTGGTTAGTGTTGCTAGCCAAAAAGAGAGGGAGCCGTTTAGGTTCTCTCTTTTTCTATATGGAAATAGAATACCAAAAATAACCCACCCCCGGGAAAGGGATGGGTTACTATTGATGTATTGGAGATAGGGGAATCTCCTAATGGAAAACACTTTTGGATTTAACTGTTATACACCTTTGAATGCTTCACGGTAAATTTCTGCTAATTCTGTTACTAGCGGTAATTTAGGGTTAGCTGTTGTACATTGATCTTCAAAGGCACGCTCAGCAAGGTAATCAACTTTTGCTTCAAATGCTTCTTTTGTTACTCCGTTAGCTTCAATACTCATAGGGATTTCTAGCTCTTTAGCAAGCTTGATAACCGCTTGGATTAAGCTTTCAACACCCTCTTCAGTTGTACGAGCAGGAAGACCTAATGTTCTTGCAATTTCAGCATAACGCTGGTCAGCGATAAAGTTCTCGTATTTAGGGAATGCAGCAAACTTTGTTGGTTTTGTTGCATTATAACGAATAACATGTGGCATTAAGATGGTGTTAGAGCGTCCGTGAGCAATGTGGAATTCCGCACCAAGCTTATGCGCCAAACTGTGGTTAATTCCAAGGAATGCGTTAGCAAATGCCATACCCGCAATTGTTGAAGCATTATGCATTTTTTCACGTGCTACTGCATCGCTACCATCACGGTATGCTTTTGGTAGATATTCGAATACAAGCTGAATAGCTTTCATTGCTAAGCCATCAGTATAGTCGTTAGCCATAATAGATACATAAGCTTCGAACGCATGAGTTAATACGTCCATACCTGTATCAGCAGTAATTACTTTAGGAACCGTCATGACAAACTGTGGATCAATAATTGCTACATCTGGTGTTAATTCGTAATCAGCTAATGGATACTTAATGTTGTTTAATTTATCTGTGATAACAGAGAAAGATGTTACTTCAGATCCTGTTCCAGATGTTGTTGGAATCGCAACGAACTGAGTTTTTTCACCAAGCTTAGGATATTTCACCACACGCTTACGAATATCTAAGAATTTTTGTTTTAATCCAAAGAAGTCTGCATCTGGGTGTTCGTAGAATAACCACATACCTTTCGCTGCATCCATTGCAGATCCTCCACCAAGTGCAATAATCACATCTGGTTGGAATGCCGCCATTGCTTCAGCACCCTTCATAACTGTATCGATTGATGGATCTGGCTCAACTGCAGAGAATACCTCAACATGAACTAAGTCAGGACGTTGACGAAGGTAACGAGTAACCACATCTACATACCCAAGCTTCACCATTCCAGGGTCAGTTACAATAAATGCTCTTGAAATATTTGGCATCTTAGCTAGATATTGAGTAGAATTCTTTTCGAAATAGATTTTAGGTGGAACCTTAAACCATTGCATATTATTATTCCTCTTCGCTAACTTTTTAATATTTACAAGATGGATAGCTCCTACGTTTTGAGATACAGAGTTACCACCGAATGTACCGCAACCAAGTGTTAATGATGGCATAAATGCGTTATAGATGTCGCCAATTGCACCTTGTGAAGAAGGGGCATTAACGATGATACGACCCGCCTTCATACGAAGTCCAAATTCCTTCATTACTTCTTCATTTGTTGAGTGAAGAACAGCTGAGTGACCAAGTCCACCGAATTCAAGCATTTCTTCAGCACGTGTTAAACCTTCTTCTAAGCTGTTTACCTTAAAGCAAGCAAGTACAGGGCTTAGTTTTTCACGAGAAAGTGGAGATTCAGGTCCAACTGTCTTAAGTTCAGCAATAAGAATCTTTGTATCTTCAGGCACTTCTACTCCAGCAAGCTGTGCAATTTTAGCAGCAGGCATCCCTACGATAGTCGGGTTAACTGCACAAGTATTTTCATTAATAACCAATGCCTCAACCTTTTTCTTTTCTGCATCGTTTAGGAAGTAGCACTTATTAGAAATTAGTTCTTTCTTCACTTCATTGTAGATTTCTTTATCGATAATAACAGCTTGTTCAGATGCACAAATCATACCATTATCGAATGTTTTAGATAATATTAAGTCGTTTACTGCACGCTTAATTTTTGCTGACTTTTCGATATAACAAGGAACGTTACCAGCACCAACACCTAGAGCAGGCTTACCAGAGCTATAAGCTGATTTAACCATTCCAGGTCCACCAGTTGCTAAAATAAGTGAAATTCCAGGGTGCTTCATTAATGCTTGAGTAGCTGCTACAGATGGCTTTTCAACCCACTGGATACAGTTTTCAGGAGCACCAGCTTTAATGGCTGCATCACGTACGACACGCGCTGCTTCACTGCTACATTTTTGTGCAGATGGATGGAAAGCAAAGATGATTGGGTTTCTTGTTTTGATAGCAATTAATGACTTGAACATTGTAGTTGATGTTGGGTTGGTTACAGGTGTTACCCCAGCAACCACTCCAACTGGATCAGCGATTGTATAAACACCTTCATATTGGTTGTCATCGATAATTCCAACTGTTTTGTTATTCTTAATATTGTTGTAAACATACTCTGTTGCAAAAATGTTTTTAATCATTTTATCTTCAAATACTCCGCGGCCTGTTTCTTCTACCGCTAATTTCGCTAGAGGCATATGTTGGTCAAGTCCAGCAAGAGCCATTTCTTTTACAATGTCATCAATCATTTCTTGTGTGAAACCTTGGAATTCTTTCAACGCTTTTTGACCTTTTGCAACTAACTCATCAATCATTTTTGCTACTTCTTGATTTTCAGTTAGTACTTTTTCTTCAACTGCCATGTTAAAGACCTCCGTTTAAACAATTTAGTTTGTGAAACATTTCACATTCATTGGTAAAAAAATTTAACTTGCAGTATTGCAAGATGTATAGGTAAACGCCTAAATGGGCGTTACGCGCAAACGGGATTTCTAGGGATCTTCTCGAAAGAAATATCTGAAATATATTTAGAACAGCTCTTAACGATGACTACGTAGTTAACTGTCCAAATGAATGCTGGAATGCTCTCATTTTCTCTAAACATCATTGACTCAAATTCATCTTCGATTACTTCCTCAAAAACTTCTAGTGTATAAGTCTCAGTGTCTGTAGAAAAGTTCTTCCATTCGCATACCATCATGTTTATCACCCCTAATGTTTTTCTTGAATTAAATATAACATATAAAAACAATAATAGTTTGTGAAATATTGAACAAAGTATGAACAATGATTTTTATCCTTACAACGATAAAAAAAGACTGTAATTACAGGGATTCTTAGTGCAGGTTTATAAAACACACATCATTTATTGAAAACGCTTACAATAAAAACGGTATATTAGTATAATTTTATTCAGATGAGGTTTTTGTTAAAAGAGAAAGTCAGCGACATTTGTCACTGACTTTCCCTTCTATTAATATTATTCTCCTAAGTAGGCAGTCAACATCCAAATATGTGTGTCTAGGGATTCGATAAGTCCTGTTGCCATATCGTTAGTGATGATGTCATGGTTTTCTTCAGCTAGATTAGCTAATGAAGCGAGTTCATCCTTCATTTGTTTGTAGTCTGCAACGAGAGCAGCAACCATTTCGCTAGCTTTAGTTTCATTATTCGTCTCAAGCAGTGTAGCTGTTTCTAAATATTCCTTCATGGTAGCGACGGGCTGACCACCGATGGCTAATAATCGTTCTGCCAACTGATCGACTACTAAACCAGCTTCATTATATAATTCCTCAAACTTTGCATGTAGGGTAAAGAATAAAGGACCTTTTACGTACCAGTGGAAACGGTGAAGCTTCGTGTATAAAACATTCCAGTTTGCGATTTGTTGATTTAATTGAGCTTGTAATTCCATATTAAAATTCCTCCTCAGTTACTTTATAATTAGATTATAACATATATTAAATTATAATCAATACTTATTTATAATTATTATAAATAAGGTAATGATAAAAATGAGGCTAACGCTAGGTTAGCCTCATTGCTTGTCTTCCGAGCCAAACATATAGGTTTTTTTGTGGTAATGAATGCTGAATATTAAACCCATCGCAAACATATTGCCCATTAAGGAACTTCCCCCATAACTGACGAAGGGGAGGGGAATTCCCGTAATTGGCAGAACTTGAATCGTCATTCCAACATTTTGGAAGACATGAAAGGTAATCATTGAAATGACTCCTGCGCAAATATAAGTGTTAAACGGATCTTTCGCGTCTAAGGCCGTCTTTGTTAAATGGTAGATTAATATAAAGAAAAGACCAATAACGATGCTTGCTCCTACAAATCCATATTCCTCACCAATAACACTAAAAATAAAATCGGTATGACTCTCGGGTATGTATACTTGTCTTTCCCCAAATCCCTTTCCGGTTAATAATCCGGAACCAATTGCTCTTAAAGAATTATAAAGATGGTATCCGGACCCTGCTTGGTAGTTGTCAGGGTCTATCCAGGAGTAAATTCTATTAAACTGGTATGTTTGGACGTTTAAGTATTTTACAAGAACCTCTGGTGCCCAAACAACATAGTAAATAATGGTTGCTCCAAGTAGCGAGCCAAGTCCATAAATGGTAAGAATAATCTTCCATGTAATTCCTGATACGAAAATTAGACCAGTAAATATGGCTACAATAACAAGGCTTGTTCCTAAATCAGGCTGCTTCATGATTAACGCTAGTGGAAGAGCCGTAGATAAGCTCATTTTAGTGAAAAGCCAAAAGTCAGATTGAAAGGTTTTCTTTATGTATTTTTCATGGTGAGATGTTATTACCTTACTAAGGGAAAGTATGAGAAAGGCTTTCATAAATTCCGAAGGCTGAATCGTACCAAAACCCGGAATTTGAAACCAGCTATGTGCTCCATTTCTTTCAGGTGCAATGCTTTCGGGTGCGATAATAAGAGCGAAAAGCAGAAATATGCCGAACCCGTATAGATACCAGGAAAGTTTTTTATATTGATCGCTATCAAAAAACATAACGACCGCAACAATAATGATTCCTACCACATACCAAAATATTTGCCTAACAAAATAGTTATCATTGTACTGTCCTGTCGTTTGAGCACTATAGATAGATAAGCAGCTTACAAGAAACAATAAAAACAAAATAAGACTTAAGGTCCAATCAAACTTTTCTGTCGGTTTTTTAACAACTTCCATTCTTCTGCACCTAATTCCCTCTTCTATTTACAATTTTATCCTATCAAACAAAAATTCCTCATTCAAGATATGCACAAAAGATTATGATCATTCATTATCATAGTTCTTTTTATATAGACGAAGAAGACTAGGTTTTAGTTTCAGTTATTTGAATTGTTAGGAGCCATTCAGTTCCTTGTCTTTTTTGTTTTTCATCTTTTTCTTTAACACATTGGTAATCGGTGTTCCGTTCATAATCAACCATATAAAGATCGGAGCAAGAAGGTTTAAAGCCATAATCAAGACAACAAATGTCCAAATGACCCATTCAGCATTCAGGATATTCCGATATACCCACGTACTATAAAATTCCATAAAAATCAGCCTTTCCCTCTATCTATTTGGCTACATGTTCTCCAAACCAGTCAGGAAATAAACCGAAATCCTGACTAGAATATGATGTAGTTGGACAAAAAAGTAAGAGAGTAATAAATGTGGAAATAATCATCTTAGGAGTTTTCAATTTATGACTGCAGTAGAAGAGAAGGATTGTTTTTTTAGAGATTTGCAAGATAATGAAGAGTTGATGACTGAGATTTTGGGCAACAGTGTTGACCTGGTCAAACGACGTATAACCTTTCATGAGCATAAAAATATTCAAGCGATTTGTTATTACACGGATGGATTAGTTAATGTTACACAAATAGAACTGTTTATTAGTGACCTACTTTATAAAGGGAATCTGTTACTACAGCATTCAACATTACCTACGGGTAATCCGTTAACCTTGCTGAAGGAACATATGCTTTCAAATGCTTCATTTCAAGTAATCAAAGAGGTCGGTCAAGCTGTAGATGGAATCCTATCCGGAGTCGCAATCCTGATTCTTGATGGAAGCGATGAAGTGTTCATTATACAAACAAAAGGATGGGAAAAAAGAGGTGTAGATGAACCTCAGACAGAGCAAGTTGTTCGTGGTCCAAGAGATGGATTTACAGAAAGCATTCGAACCAATACGGCGCTTGTCAGACGAAGAATTAGAGACCCAAAGCTTCGGATTGAGCAAATGAATATCGGGAAGCGCTCAAAGACAGATATCAATATTGCCTATATAGAAGACATAGTAAAGGAAGGTTTGGTTGAGGAGGTAAAGAAAAGGTTACGTGATATAAAGATCGATGCCATTTTAGAAAGTGGATATATCGAAGAATTAATTGAAGATGCACCTAGATCTCCTTTTACTACCGTACAAAGTACAGAAAGACCTGATAAAGTAGCATCGTCTTTACTAGAAGGAAGAGTGGCTATTTTTGTTGACAATACTCCTTTTGTATTGGTAGTCCCCAGTTTCTTTTGGCAGTTTTTACAGGCAAGTGATGATTATTATTCAAGATTTATGACGGGCAGTTTTTTCCGTGCTATACGATATTTGGCCTTTGTCCTGAGCTTAACTCTTACTTCCATTTATGTGATGCTCGTAAGCTTTCATCAAGAGATGATTCCTACCCAATTGATATTAACCATTGCCTCCGGACGTGAAGTTGTTCCTTTTCCGGTTTTACTAGAAGCATTAATGATGGAAATCTCCTTTGAATTGATGAGGGAAGCAGGACTTCGGATGCCTAAGCCTGTTGGTCAAGCTGTAAGTATCGTAGGATCTCTTGTCATTGGCCAAGCAGCTGTACAAGCAGGGATTGTTTCTCCGTTTATGGTTATTATCGTTGCTTTAACTGGTATTGCATCGTTTGCTATACCAAACTATGCTGCATCATTCTCGATTCGTCTCATTCGTTTTCCTTTGCTAATAGCAGCGGGGACACTTGGATTGCTCGGTTTTTCTGCGATGTTTGCTTTATTAGCCATTCATGCTCTTACTCTTCGCTCCTTCGGGGAGTCATACTTAGCACCAGCAACCCCTTTCCAACCTAAAGATCAGAAGGATACGATCATTCGCTTTCCTTGGTGGAAAATGCAGGCGAGACCTGAAGGAGTTACAGGTGATGAGAAACGTGTCGGAGATAATCAATATCCTAAACCTCCTAATACAGACCCTTATTCTAAAGAAGGGGGTAAAAGTAAAGAAAGTGATCAAAAAGGTGGATATAAATCACGGAGGAAGAAAACCCGTCATATCATCAAGCTTAAGGGGGAGGAGGAAGATTGAAAAGACACCTAAAGTGGTCTCTTTTATTGATAATAATTCTCCTACTAACGGGATGTGCAGGGAAGAGAGAGTTAAATGACCTAGCCTTGGTGATGGCTGTAGGTATTGATAAAGGAGAGGAAGAAAACTCTTTTAAAGTTACGGCACAGATCGCTCGACCAGCAGATGCGAGGGGACAGACAGGTGCTCCTTCTGGGCAGACGGGGGAACCCATTCTCACTATTGTAGGACAAGGTGAGTCTTTGTTTGATGCAATTCGTGATCTTTCTTCCTTTACCACAAGAAATGTTTTTTGGGCCCACAATCAAGTCATTGTTATAAATGAAGATTTGGCCAAGGAAGGAATTGCGCAGGTGATTGATTTTTTTACAAGAAACCCTGAACTTCGGATGAGAACTTGGGTTGTAATCACACCAGAGAAGGCAAGTACCTTAGTATCAACCGTTACGGGGTTGGAGCTAATACCTGGTGAGTCAGTAAATAAACTCTTTCGATATGGGGAAATCTCCAATGTCGCTCCAAATACACAAATTATGGATGTTCAGGCAGCCTACTTAAGTCAAAGCTCACAACCGATTATCGCTAGAGTCATCTTAAAGGAAGTGATGGTCTCTAACAAAAAGCCAGAAAAGGGACCTACGATCAAACAAGTGGACTTGGCAGGTGCGGGAGTCTTTCAGGAAGATCGTTTGGTTGGAATTTTAAAACCAGAAGAAACAAGGGCGTTAATGCTTTTTACTGAAAGATTAAAGTCTGGTGTGGTTACCACCCCATGTCCAAGTAAACCTGAAAGAACGGTAAGTGTGGAGCTTAGGGACCAGCTGTTTCAGGTTACTCCTCATTTAAAAGGTAGCCAAATAAGCTTTAATGCTGAGTTTGACGCTTTTGCCATGGTGGTTGAAGCGGGTTGTCCGTTTTCTATTAATAATCAAGAGAAAGTATCAGAATTAGAAAAAGCGGTTGAGAAAAAATTGAAAAAGGAAATAGAAACAACTGTCAATAAGGTGCAAAAGGAGTATAAAACAGATGCATTCGAGCTTGGGAAGGTATTCCAAAATGACTACCCCGGGTACTGGATGCAAATTGCTGATGATTGGGAGGAAGTATTCCCTACGGTCGATATCAAAGTCTCTATAAATGTGGAGGTAAAGGATTCAGTACTATTATGGGAGGAAACAAACTCCGGTAAAAAGGAGAATAGTGCAAACTAATGAAGGTACAAATCTCAAACGGTATGTTTATGGCATTAATAATCAATATGATCTATGCAAAGGCAATCGGTGTGACGCAAGGATCGATGGCTAGAGAAGTAGGTGGTGATATATGGATTTCAACCCTAATTGCGACCATCCAAGGTGGAGTGATTATGTTCCTGGTTATCTTTGTCATCCGTCGAATGCCTGAGGGTGACTTAATTGACCAATCAGCGAGGTTGTTTGGCAAGTGGTTTGGGAAATTTGTAGCGCTTATTACTTTTATCTTTTTCCTAGCTGCATATGGGCCTGTTATGTCGACATTTGTTTTTCACTTAAAGGATTATTTCCTGCCAGAGGCACCGATCTTATTGTTTATCCTGGCAGCTTTTTTAATAGGTACATATGCCATTTACTTTGGAGTAGAAGTGATAGCTAGGATGGCTTTAATTGGTGTGTTTTCGATTATCGCTTTAAATATATTGTTAATGCTTGGCTCACTGTCAGAGTTTGATATTAGAGAATTACGTCCCACTTTTCAAATGGGTTTTTTAAAAACCGTTTGGGCAAGTAGACATCATAATACGGACTGGGCTATGGCTACGATTATGGCGGGAATTATACTGCCAATGGTTGCCAATAAAGAAACTTGGGGGAAAATGGGGTTTTCTGGAATAGGTTACGGAATGGTATTCATTATCATGTGGCCCATTCTAGAGGCAGGTGTGCTGTCTCCTGAGACAGCGGCACAGTATATCGTTTCTTGTATGCAGATGGCTAGAAGTGCACAAATTGGTTATTTTGTTCATCGATACGAAATGATTATGATTGCTTTCTTTGCTTTATCGATTCTTACTCAGATTATGATGAGCTTGTTGTGTGCTTCGGTTGCTATGCAAAAGATGCTAGGTCTTAAGGATTATCGAAAAGTAATTTTTCCTACTGCTATCATTCTCAGTGCATTTGGTTATTGGATTAACTTTGATAAAAATCGTGCGGTTGATTTTTTAGAGGGATGGTGGGTTTATATTAGTATAGGGGTTGCTGTAGGTTTACCTTCAATGATTCTAGTAATGGGGTTCTTTTTTAAGAAAAAGCTAAAAAAAGAAATAGCAGCTGAGGAGTCAAAATAAAAGCACGAAGCGCTCTATGGCTTCGTGCCTCTTTACTGTATATGATGTAGGAAAAGTGTAGCAATTCCAAAATAGGTTAAGAGTGAAAAAATATCATTTAGCGTTGTAATAAGAGGCCCAGAAGCAATGGCTGGATCGATTTGCAGTCGGTAAAGAATTAATGGGATAACTGTTCCTGCTAAGGTACCGATAATAAGAGTAAGAAGCAAGGAGATGCCGACTACAAGGCCAATCATTAAATTTCCCTGCCATATAAATGCGATAAGTGAAATAAGGATGCCACAGGTAATACCAATAATGACACCAACACCAAGCTCTCTAAGGACAAGTTTTGTGATAACACGTTTGTTAATATCATTCGATACAAGTCCACGAACAACCACTGCTAAAGATTGTGTACCAGTATTTCCGGTCATTCCGGATATCATGGGAATGAAGAATGCAAGTGCTACAATTTCTTTAAGTGTTTCTTGATACGTACTAATGATGCTTCCAGATAAAATACCAATGAGTAATAAAAGAATGAGCCATGGCAGTCTTCTGTAAGCAGCCACATAGGCACTTGTATCAAAATCAATCGATTTACCTGAAGCGGAAAGCTTTTCAATATCTTCGTTCGCTTCTTGAATAACAACATCAATAATATCATCTACGGTAATAATACCCATAAGTACATTTTCAGCGTTTACAGCAGGAATGGCCATGAAGTCGTAACGTTGAATAAGCATGGCAACTTCTTCTTGGTCCGTATCTACTGAAACAGAAATGACCCGTTCGTACATAATATTACGAACAACTTCGTCAGCTTCTGCCATTAGAATATCACGGTAAGAAACAACTCCAACTAGTTTACGGTATTGGTCAATTACGTACAGATAATTAATGGTTTCCGCATAGTCAGTAAACGATTTGAGCTTGGTTACAGCTTCCCTAACGGTATAGTAATCTCTTATCCATACAAAGCGGTTCGTCATCAATCGCCCAGCTGTTTCGGGAGGATAATTCATGATGTCTTGAACGGCTTTAGATTCCTCTTTTTTCATTCCAGATAAGAGCTGGCTGATTTTTTCAGGTGACAGGTCATCGAGCAATGAGGCGAGGTCATCGTTATCCATTTCATCGAGGACTTTACCCGAACGTTCAATACCCAGTCGATTTAAAACATCAAGCTGTTCGGTTTTACTTAATTCTTCAATAAGGTCTGCAAGCATGTCTATATTTAAGTATAATAAAAATCTTTTTTTGTGTTTTTCGGGCAATTCCCCATATATTCTTGCGACATCATAAGGCTGGAGCTCATCCAATATCGTATCAAATTCTTTTCGTTTTGATTCTTTTAGCGCTTTAATGATGTATAGGGTAATTTGGTTTTCTGGCATATTTGTAATCATACGTATCACCTCTCAGGAGGGTAAATTCTTTGCAGCAACATGCTAATTATAGAGAAAAACGTTTCATTTTAAAATGGATGTTTAATAAAAGTTTGTGAATTGTAAAGATTGTGCTTGAATTATATAGTGCTTATACAATAGTATAGTTTTATTTAGAAGAACAGTGCGGGAAATTAATCGAAACTTTTTTATACGTTCATTCGTCATAAGTAAGGGAGATATTACTATTATTGTGGAGGTTTACTAGGTGAAAAAAAGCAATCAGGAGAAACGCGATCTTCTCTACATATTCCTTAATGAAGGTGAACAATATGTTCTGACACACGGGATTGAATTTAAAGAGTTTGCTCGGTCTCTTTCCGATTCTTTGAATCATCTTTTGTTGATTAAACATGCTTACGAATCGGGAGAGTTTAATCGTCACACATTACTAGAATACGTCCCTAAAGAGAAGCTGCATCGGCTAATGGGTGAGGATGTTCATGGTTATGGAGATTTTTGCTGGGTGGATTTCGAGGAGCTTGAAGGAGTAAATGCCTTATCAGGCGAGGAGATTGCCGAGTTACTTTATATGGGGCATATGAAGGAGCAACTAAAGCAGCCATTTAACCGACATCTGAGAAATAGATATGGTTATTTTGCTCACGATGATGGATGGTGGAATAAGGTATATTACCGGACATTAACCGATTTTTATCGGCTGCTATCTGATCTCGTGCCTGAGAAGTTAAATGAGTTCAAACCAGAAAAGGGAATATTGGGGTTGAAAAAAAGGAGGGAGTACCCTCCGATGGATATCGATATATCTCTTTCGTTAAAACCATTGATGAAAGAGGGAATCTTATTATCTTTTAAAGATGCGGTACAAAGTAGAACGAAGATTGAAGTACCTATTTGGGTCATTGGCGACTATATGAATATGGATGATATGTTCGAGGAGTACGAAAAACTGTCTAAAACCAAATTCGACGCAACCCTCACATTCGACAAAAAAACAAAGCAATGGCAGTAAAAAGGGTGTCAGACACCCTTCGTGGACAAATTGACCTAATTTGTCCGCGTGGGGTGGACACTCGTGATCTTATAGAGACTGATAGTATGTAACTAGTTCTTTAAGCTGGGATAGCATACGTTGTGTCTCCTTCTCTTCAATATTATTAATAGGAGAGATTTGAACCCAGTTATTTTGTTTCAAATATGCACTTTCATAGTGTAATAAATACCCATTCATCTCCATATCCTCACCGATAAAGGTTGAGGGTATTTTTGTTGGGAATGGAATGGTCATAATGGTCGGACAGGAATGTTCTATCTTGGATAGGACATGGATGCCATGAGATTCGAGAAACTCGCGAATATACAGATATTGACGACCAATTCTTTCAAAAGGCTGGTCCTCTTCATAAGCTTCTAGTGCCTGGTGAAGAGCGGAGATGAGATTCGAAGATTGTGTAAATGGGACTCCGTCGTTCTCTATATACCATCCGAGATCCAGATACCCTGGAATTGCCTCATCTTTTTTCATGTAATGTTGGTGAAACACAATGGAAAGACCTGAATACGAGCCTAGTGCTTTTCCGCTAACGCCGGAGGCAAGATAGATATTTGAGAGATTTATTGGGCTAGCTCCTATGGAACTAATAGCATCAAGGCAGATTTTTATATCCTTTTCCATGCAGACTTTCTGCATATCTTCCAAAGAGTTTAGAACACCAGTCGATGTTTCACAATGTGTGAACCAGATCCACTCAGGGTTATGCTTGTTAATGACCTCTTTTATTTCTTGCGGAGAAAATGATGTTCCCCACGGTATTTCGTAACTTTCAAAAGATAAGCCAGCACGGATGGCGTGACCTTGCAGTCGCTTTCCAAACTCCCCGTTAATAAAAATGACTCCGTTCGAAAGTTTTTTCAGCTGCATGGCGATGACTTCATTCGCAAGCGTTCCAGACCCAAGAAGAAGCTGACAATTCGCCGCTTTTGTTAATCTTAGAAGTTTTTCTTTTACAGAATTAAATAATGCTAGAAAGGCTTTTGACCGATGCGAAATGGGTGGACTTATAAGTGCTTTTGTAACATCCTCAGCTACCATAATAGGTCCGGGAAGAAACCGGCTAGAAGAAATCCCTATGCGTGAAGAGACTTGTTTTTCAAAGGTGTCTCTGGTGATATACATGGGGTGAAATTGTGCATCTTCTGTTCCGACTGGATCATGAAATACGGTGAACCCGAGCTGGGTATACAGCTTTGTTTGTCTGGTGGTTCCCGATATAACTGCTGCGTCGTATCCTTGTTTGATACAGTAATTGGCTAATAATTGTGAAAGGCCAAGGAACACTCTGCCGTTCCGATTTTTTGCATCAACCGCGAGGAGGCGAATTTCGCATAAAAGATGAGCTTGAAAGGGAAGATGATCTTCTACAGGACCAATTTTTTTATCAATGGAAAAAGGTCGCTTATCACGAACAGCAATCATCCCAATTAGTTCTTTGTTTTTTAAGCAGATAAGGTACGTATTTTCAGCGTGAAAAGGGTCAACTCTTCTCTCTGTATCAGACTTTGGATGCTGCGGGATCTCTTCGACAAATGTACGATAATTTAGTTTGTGAATTTGCTCCATTTCTTCTTCGCTTCTTGCAATTTTGAAAAGCAAGCCCATGTGGTTTCCTCCTATACTCTTTCTTTTATATTTGTTCGATGAGCAAAAAGAATCGTGATTACTGCGAGTGCGATCATTCCGACGGAAGTGTATGTATATGACTCAATAAAGAAATAGATCGGAAGAATGCATAGGCTTAGTAGACCAGACATAGTAAAGCTGCGGAACAAGGGATATGTGATGGCGAAGCTAATGAGAATGACAATGGTTACGGTCGGTTCAAAAGCAATGATTCCTCCGAGAAAGCTAGAGATCCCTTTTCCTCCCTTAAAGGAAAGGGTGATGGGCCAAATATGTCCTATAAGGACAAATAGAAATCCAACTAATTGAATCTCCTCTGCAAATCCTAGCATTCTGCCAAGAAGGATAACCGCCGCTCCTTTAGACGCGTCTCCTAAAAAAGTAGCTACAAAGGCCGTCTTATTTAAACTTCGCCCGATATTACGGGCACCTACGTTTCCGCTACCTACCTTCCGAATATCAATCTTCCCAAACAATCTTCCAATAATGTATCCAAACATGATGCATCCAATGAAGTAAGAAAGGAAGAAATAAATCACTATTACCATAGAACATGACCTCCGCGCTATGTTGTATATATTCCATATTATGCTAAGTAAAACCTCTTCACAATAAGAAGTTAGTGTCCACTCCAGACGGACAAAATAGCCCAAAGTGTCCACGAGCGGTGACAGACACCCTCCGTGGACATTTTGCCCGATTTGTCCACGAATGGTGTCTGTCACCTTTTTGTTAAAAAGGGGTTGCGTTTGTGGGGCTTTGTTGGTGTATAATCAGACGTAGCAGAAAACTTCATAATTCGACTAGTAGTAGGTGTCTTCATTTGAAGACTTAAAAAGGAAGTTGGTGAAATTCCAACGCGGTCCCGCCACTGTAAATGGGAGCAAGCTGCAAGTATGCCACTGTACGTGAACGTATGGGAAGGTGCAGCAAGCAATGACCATAAGCCAGGAGACTCGCCTATTGCTATGCACCGAATTTCCTACGAGGATAGGAGTGGTGTGGCAGACCATTACCTATTATTTTATTTCCAATTAGTGTAAAACGTCTATCATACCAGCATCTTCCTGCCTTTGTAGGAAGATGCTTTTTATTTTGTACATATCACAGGGGGAAAGAACATGCGCCAAAAATTTTACGCACTATTTGCATTACTCGCACTATCACTAGGAATTCTTGCTGGTTGTGGGAGCACAACTGAAAAGGCAGAAGATAACCAAAATACAGAAGGTCAAACGGAACAAAGTGAACAACAAGCAGCCTTCCCACTTACACTTACAGATGCTCTAGACAATGAAGTGGTTATAGAAGAAGAGCCAAAGACCATTGTTTCATTAATTCCAAGTAACACAGAAATCGTGTATGAGTTAGGTTTAGGTGAAAAGGTAGTTGGGCTCTCTGATTATGACAACTACCCAGAAGAAACGGCTAATGTTGAAAAAGTCGGTGGCATGGAATTTAATGTAGAAAAAATCGTTTCATTAAATCCTGATATTGTTTTAGCACATGAATCTTCAGCTTTAGCTGCAGAAGCGGGACTTACTCAATTAAAAGATGCTGGAATCACAGTATTTGTTGTCAACGACGCAGTGAATTTTGAGGAAGTGTACGAAACAATCAACCTTATCGGACAAATGACAGGAACTACAGAAGAAGCAGAAGCGCTAACAGCTGATATGAAGGCAAAGCTTGACGAAATTAAAGAAAAAGCGGCAACTGTCACTGAAAAGAAAAAAGTGTTTGTTGAAGTTTCGCCAGCACCAGACATTTACACACCAGGGAAAAACACATTCATGGATATTATGCTTCAAGTGATCAATGCTGAAAATGCAGCAGGGGATCTAGATGGATGGGCGAGCATCGACCAAGAATCCATTGTTGAGAGAAATCCAGATGTAATCATCACTACGTACGGCTACTACTCAGAAGATCCTGTAGGTCAAGTAACTTCTAGAGAAGGCTGGGCAGATATGACTGCCGTGAAAAATAAGCAGGTTGTAGATGTTCATTCTGATCTGGTAACACGACCTGGGCCAAGGCTCGTTGAAGGGGTAGAGGAACTTGCAAAAGCCGTATATCCGGAAGTATTTAATAACTAATCGATTAGCAGCATACACAATGGGAGCTTCGTTTCTCCTGTTGGCTATTGTACTAGGCATATCACTAGGAACCGTGAAAGTTCCTATCTTAAGTACGATTCAAATATTACTTGCCCAACTCTTTCCATTTGTATCACTAGATGGTATTGACCAAATGCATGTAAATATCGTTTCGAATATTCGCCTGCCAAGAGTTATCTTAGCAGGACTTGTTGGAGCGGCTCTAGCTATTGCTGGAGCTGCCTTTCAAGGTTTACTTAGAAATCCACTTGCAGATCCCTATACATTAGGAGTTTCCTCTGGTGCTTCAGTTGGAGCAGTTGTTACCTTGTTTTTTCAGTTGTCGCTTCCGGTCATTGGGGCATTCACACTTCCTGTTCTCAGCATATTGTTTTCTTTTATAACTATTTTTCTTGTATTAGGTTTTGCGCAAAAAATAGAGCGCTCCATGAGAGTGGAGACGATTATCTTAACGGGAATTATTTTTAGTTCCTTTCTCGGAGCTCTTATCTCCTTAATGATTGCCTTAACAGGTGAAGAGTTACGTCAGATTATTGGATGGTTACTGGGAAGCGTTTCCATGAGAGGGTGGGTATATATAAAAATTATTCTCCCATTCTTCCTTATAGGATCAGCCATCTTAATTTTTAACGGTAAAGAATTAAATGCCATGTCGTTTGGAGAGGAAAGAGCTCATCATCTTGGAGTGAATGTCCAACGAAGAAAGCATATTATTTTGATGGCGGGGTCCATGTTAACCGGCAGTGCAGTAGCTGTTTCAGGTACGATTGGTTTTGTTGGATTGGTTATTCCACATTTAGCGAGAATGCTTTGGGGGCCAGATCATAAACATCTACTTCCGTTATCGATTCTGACTGGTAGTGCCTTTTTAATTTTAGCTGACTTGGTGTCAAGGACCATCATTGCTCCTATTGAGCTTCCAATTGGGGTGATAACCGCTCTGATCGGGGCACCTGTCTTTGCTGTGATCCTACTAAAAACAAGAGCAGAAAGAAGTGGTTAGCATGCTTCACGTTCAGCATGTCAGTGGCGGATACGCTGGTAATTCTATAGTAAAGGATATTTCCTTTGAAGTGAAAAAAGGCGAGATGCTCGGTATTCTTGGGCCGAATGGTAGCGGTAAAACAACGCTTCTAAAAATGATTAGTGGTATTTTGCCTGCTTCTGAAGGAACCATTTCCATTGATGGAAATAAGCTTTCTGATTATTCTCCCAAGGAACTTGCTAAGTTGATTGCGGTGCTGCCTCAACATGCGGCAGATCCATTTTCCTACACGGTTAAAGAAACGGTTTCGCTTGGGCGTTATGCCCATCAAAGAGGCTGGTTTCATAGCTGGAGCCTAGAAGATGAGGAAACGGTTCTACGAGTCATGGAGCAAACGGGAACATGGAGCCTTCAACACCGAAATATTCAAGATCTATCTGGTGGAGAGAGACAAAGAGTTTATTTAGCTCAGGCACTCGCTCAGGAACCACGTATCCTTCTTCTTGATGAACCGACCAACCACTTAGATTTAAGCTATCAAAAAGAGTTGTTTGATTTGTTAAAGAAGTGGTCAAAGGAATGTGAACTAATGGTCGTTTCCATTTTCCATGATCTAAATTTAGCGGGTTTATACTGTGACAGACTTCTGCTCCTTCATGAGGGGAAGATTGTGATAGAAGATACTCCGAACGAAGTGTTGAAACAAGATCGAATTCAAAACGTATACCATACGAAAATTGCCAAGCAGCCTCATCCAAAGGTTCCAGTTCCACAAATGGTGCTGTTACCAGAGTGGGAAAATGACCAGATAGAAGAGATATATCAAATTGATCCATCAGTGATTCATGCTTCATCAGAAAGAATTGTAGTAAAAACGGAGCAACCATTAAAAACGATGAGCTCTGGAGTGATTGGTTCTGGAACGGGCTGGTACCAGAACTTTGTTAATCGCCATGTAGACAAAAACTATAATTATAGTGACCATAAACAAGAAATGGCCAACTATTTAGAAAAAAATGGCTTCATTCCTGGGGAAACGGTTGGAATGATGACTGCTGTTAAGCTTGAAGATGTCTCATATAAGCTTTATGTTGATGGCCATGTATCCGTTTTTGTAGTCGTGACTGCTGGTGTTGGAAATGCAATAGACGCCTCCGTTATGGATCGAGATGTGTATGAATATACGCCAGGGACCATCAATACTTGGATCTTTGTGAATGGTGAATTGTCTGAAGAAGCATTTATTCAATCAATCATGACAGCAACAGAAGTAAAAGTGAAGGTGTTGCAAAATGAAGAGGTGCTGGACTTAAACACCGGGACACTTGCAACAGGTACATCTACAGATAGCATCTTAATTGCAGCTACCCAAAAGGGAACGTCGATTGAGTATGCAGGTTCCTTTACTCAACTGGGTAGATTAATTAGCAGAAGCGTTTATGAATGTACAACGGAAGCGATTCGGAAATCTAGAATGAGAAAAGAAGGCATGAGTTAAATTCATTCAAAACTGTTCCTGGAGGAAGAGCTGTGAAAACGGTCCGTGCATTTCTATTAAACTTACAATTTTTTACATCTATTCCTGTTAAGATGAACTTGCCAATGGATGCCGCGCATATGAAACGTGCTGTTGGCATGTTCCCGTTATTAGGAATATTACAAGGAAGCATGTATTCGGTCCTTCTTTTCACCTTAGTAGAGTGGACCCCATTATCGACAGTCTCCATTGCTTTTATCCTATGGTTGGCGTGGATCTTCTTTACAGGAGGTCTTCACCTAGACGGTTGGATGGATGCAAGCGATGCTTTCTTTTCATACCGGGACAAGGAAAAACGATTAGAAATTATGAGCGATCCCAGAACAGGAGCATTTGGTGTGTTATCTGCTATTGTGCTGTTAAGTGGTCGCTATTTGTTTTTATATGAAATCATCCATTTGGTTCATTCATACACTTATATAGTTATACTGTTCATTCCTTTTTTGAGTAGGGGAGTGATTGGTGCGTTATTGGTACTTGCTCCACTTGCAAAGAATGAGGGACTTGCAGCCTTTTTTAGAGAACGATTAAGTAAGATTTCTTTACTCAGTTATCCTTTCTATTGTATGGTCGTGTTAATAGGATTAAGCCTTTTCTTACCAGCGCTTACTCCCGTGTTCCTCTTGTTATTAGCAAGTGCTTTGTTATGTTTTTTATTTATCCGAAAAAAATCAGTGCACTGGTTTGGCGGAATAACCGGAGATGTGTTGGGAGCATCTGCAGAAGGGACGGAATGGCTGCTATGGATGATTGTGTGGTTATGGCATTATGTAGGCATGGCTTAACAGAAGCAAATAAAAAAAGAGCCTATTTAGGGTGGACGGATTCCCCTTTATGCCATCAACCCTCACCATTACCAACGACTTATGAAGGGTATTTTAGTAGTGATTTAGGACGTTGTGTTTCCACGTTACAAGCATTCTTTCCTAAGGTAGGACCGATTCAAATGAGTGAGCTAAGAGAGATGCATTTTGGTGACTTTGAGGGATGCACCTTTGACGAATTAAAGGATAATGAAGAGTATAATCAATGGCTCGATCATTACAAAGAACAAGCCACACCTAATGGCGAAAGCTTTCAACAATTTGTAAGAAGAATTGATATTGGCTGGAACAAGATGATTAGGGAATTGAAAAATAATCATTGGAAACGTTCGTTTGTTGTCACTCATGCAGGTGTGATCAGGCATTTATTAGCTAGGTTTTCACCAGAAGAACGAGCATACTGGGACTGGAAAGTGTCACATGATTTTTATTACGAATTACTATTTTCGAAAAAAGCTTTTGAAAAGGGAGAACGAGCCTTCTCACTAAAGAAAGTATCTATTTAAAGGGGATGTTGAGCAAATGAAGATTTACACAAAGACGGGAGACAAGGGGCAAACAAGTATCATTGGTGGAAGAGTAGATAAGGATGATATCCGAGTGGAGGCGTATGGAACGATTGATGAAGTAAATAGCTTCGTTGGACAAGCGGCTGCGGATCTCAATGAGGATGTTTTTGCCGATGTGCTTGCAGACTTGGAGAAGATTCAGCATGAGTTATTTGACTGTGGAGGAGATTTAGCCAATGTAACAGCTAAACGTGTTCCGAAGCTTACCGATGAAGCTGTTCAGTACTTAGAGCAAAGAATCGATGTGTATACGGAGGAAGCGCCACCGCTTGAACGCTTTATTTTACCAGGAGGAACAAAGGCTTCTGCTACTATTCATATTGCTCGTACCGTTGCTCGTCGCGCTGAACGTCAAATAGTCAGTTTAGCAAAGGCCGATTCGACGACCCCAAGTGTATGCTTACAGTATGTAAACCGCCTTTCTGATTACTTTTTTGCTTTGGCGAGAGTAATAAATTTCCGTTTAGGTGTCAAAGATGTGGAATATGTAAGAAGTGCGAAGGTGTTTCGAAATTAGATGAAGTAGGGAAGAGGAGATTGTCTATGGAAGTTAAGCTTGGATATGTCATTTTGTACGTGGAAAGCTTAGAAGAAACAAAGCGATTTTATGGTGAACTACTTGGATTAAAGCTTCGAAATGAGTTTGGTTCCTACATTGAATATGAAACGGGCTCAACGATCTTGAGTATGAATACTAGGGCAGGCGGAAGAGAAGTCACTGGGTTGCCTATTCCAGATGGTATTCAAAAGAGTCATACGTTTGAGTTAGGCTTTGTGACGGAGGATGTCGAGGGGCTTGTGGACCGGCTTCATCAAGCAGGGGTACCTGTCTTACTTGAGCCGACAGAGAAACCATGGGGCCAAAAGGTGGCTTACGTCGAAGATCCAGATGGGCATTATATTGAAATATGCACTCCTATTCCTTAAAAGAGAAATCGATCCTTTTTGTAATGAAGGGTCGATTTTTTTGTGCTTTTTTATTGGATTAAGAATATAAAAACCATCAAACTCAAAAAATAATCCTTGCTACTGATGTTAGAAAGGGGATAGAATGAGACACTTAAAATGGATACTCGTATTTTTCGTACTTATGTCAACGGTGACTGCTGTTCCAACAAAAAGCCATGCCATTGCTGCAAAAGGGGCTATATTAATGGAGCAAGAATCAGGACGAGTATTATTTGAAAGAGATGCTCACACGCCAATGCGTATTGCAAGTATCACGAAGATTATGACGGCTACTTTAGCGATTGAATCTGGGAAAATGAATGAGATGGTGACCATCAGCAAAAAGGCATCTGTCACAGAAGGGTCATCTCTCTATTTAGAACCTGGGGATAAAATAAAACTAGAAGACCTTGTGTATGGGTTAATGCTTCGCTCTGGAAATGATGCAGCAGTGGCCATAGCAGAACATGTGGGTGGAAGCCTTGATCATTTCGTGAAAATGATGAATAAAAAGGCGAAAGAAATTGGCATGACAAATACGGTGTTTGCTAACCCACATGGCTTAGATGACCATGAAAATCATTATTCTACGGCCTATGACATGGCCTTGCTCACAAAATATGCCATGAAAAATGAACAGTATCGTAAAATCTCAGGAACAAAGGAATATCATTGCAAAAGTTTAAATCGTTCGATCGGTACATGGTTTAATAAAAATAAGCTTCTTACGATTCTGTACCCATATTCAACGGGAGGAAAAACAGGCTATACCATTCGAGCCAAGCGCACTCTTGTATCAACGGCAGAAAAAGATGGCTTAAAATTGATTGTCGTCACCATCAATGACCGACAAGACTGGAAAGACCATATGTCCCTGTTTAATATGGCTTTTCAAAAATATGAGAGAGTAGAGGTAGTTAGCCAAGAGAAATTTGCCTCCTTCCAGGGCTCTTACTTAGGTGGGGTTGTACCAGAACATGAAATCGTCTATCCAATGACCAAAGAGGAAAAAGAAAGTCTTCAAGTCCAATTTAAACCATCTAAACAAAAGGACATGCGAAAAGGAAAAGTAGGAGAGCTTAAAGTGCTAGTCTTAGGGAAAGAAATAGGAAAAACGGATTTAATTGGAGAAGATCTTCCGAAATCAGAGAAGGAAGACAGTGACTCGTGGTTGAAAAGACTTTTTAACTAGGTGCTATAGATATTAAAGAGTATCTAATTGATTGGAGCGGAAGGCGATTGACTCCTAGGGGGCCAGCGGGACAGGTGAGACCCCGCAAGAGCAAAGCGATGAGGAGGCTCACCGCCCGCCCCCTGGAAAGCAAGCGCCTGGAGCGGAAATAACCTATCCAAATTAAGACGCATGAATTTATGCGTCTTTTTATTTTGCTAATAGGAATAAGGTTGTGAAGCAAGCTAGTAATGACATAGGTATAGAACGAAGGGCTTAGGGAAAAAAACTACATAAATGCACAGAAGTACGGTTCCTTTCTTAAAATAGATAGTGGTAAAATAGTAAAGGCAATGACTATATGGAGGTACGTTTATGAAAACGAAGTTAGGGTTATTATACGGTGGAAAATCTGCTGAACATAAAGTGTCGTTACAAACCGCATTAGCAGTAATTAATGCACTTGATCATAGCAAGTTTGAAATACATCCTATTTATATAACGGAAGAAGGCAGCTGGGTAAGTGGGGGGCTGTTAACTGGTCCTGTTGAAACGGTAAGAGAATTAATTTTTACAGAAGGTGATGCTCTCCCACCAACTTCTTTAACACCTGCGTTATCAAGCAAGGGGGAAGAAGCTGGTTATGATGTTATTTTCCCACTACTTCACGGTCCGAACGGAGAAGATGGAACCGTACAAGGATTGCTAGAACTGTTAAACCTTCCGTATGTCGGAAATGGTGTTCTCTCTTCTTCTGTAGGAATGGATAAGGTATTAATGAAAAATGTATTTGCGCAAGCTGGTTTGCCACAGGTGAACTATGTATCCTTTATCCGCAGCAGTTTTGAACAAAATACAGAAGAGGCTTATAATCAGGTAGAAGCAGAGCTTGGTTATCCTTGCTTTGTTAAACCAGCAAACCTTGGATCAAGCGTTGGAATTAGCAAATGTTCAAACCGTGAGGAACTTGCGGAAGCATGCAAAGAAGCATTCCAATTTGATCGTAAAATTATTATTGAACAAGGTGTGACGGCAAGAGAAGTTGAAATTGCTGTATTAGGAAATGATTATCCTGAATGCTCAGTTGCAGGAGAAATTGTACCTAAGGTTGAATTTTACGATTATAAAGCAAAATATGAAGACGGAAATACAGCTTTAATCATTCCGGCTGAAATTAGCGAGGAAGAGTACAGCCAGTTGAAGGAATTGGCAATAAAAGCTTTCAAAGCACTGGATTGCTCAGGATTAGTCCGTGCCGATTTCTTCTTAACAAAAGACGGGAAGGCATATATTAATGAAGTTAATACCATGCCAGGATTCACACCGTTTAGCATGTTCCCGCTTCTGTGGAAGCATACTGGCGTAGAATATCCAAAGTTAATTGAAAAGCTAGTGGAACTTGCCAAAGAGCGTCACGCAGAAAAGCAAAAAATTAAGTATACGTTTTAATGGAGGCACGGCAAGTAATTGCCGTGTTTTCCTTCAAAAGATAAGAAAGTATATGATTTTCTACTTTGAGAATTGTCTAGCTCCAGCGCCCTAGCGCCTAGTGTCCTTCGCTCTCCGCCCTACGATAAGTCAGGCACGAATGCGCCTCTGGCTCTTCGTGTTTCCTTTATCTCAGTTGGAGCGCTTCAGGCCTGTCGTGCGCTTACCAGGGCGCTTGCGCTTTTCTTATAGGAGGTATGAGAGTGATAAAAAGAACGATCAAAAAACTAACGGAAATGATGACTATCATAAATGAAGTTGATCAGTTTGAACAGGTAGAGATTTCTGGAGTCTCCATTGATTCTAGGAAGATTGATAAGGGGAATTTATTTGTCCCTTTTAAAGGAGCCAATTCGGATGGGCACCTATTTGTAGAAGCGGCTATTCAAGATGGTGCGGCTGCAGCACTATGGCAAAAGGATGTGCCTAACCCGCCTATTGGACTTCCGATCCTAATTGTTGAAAATACGTTAGAGGCATTACAGCAGCTTTCACGTAGTTATCGAAATGAGCTCAATGTTAAAGTAGTAGGAATAACAGGTAGTAATGGGAAAACGACAACGAAGGATATGACGGCGAACCTTCTTTCTCTTTCGTATAAAGTTCAAAAGACGGAAGGAAATTTTAATAATCATATTGGCTTGCCTTTAACGTTGTTAAGATTAGAAGAGGACACGGATATTGCGGTAGTTGAAATGGGAATGAGTGCACTAGGGGAAATTGAGTTTTTATCAAAGCTAGCTAAGCCAGATGTTGTTATCGTAACAAATATCGGAGAATCCCATTTACAGGACTTAGGTAGCAGAGAAAATATTGCAAAAGCTAAGCTTGAGATCGTTTCAGGAATCAATGAAAATGGCTTGATTGTTTATAACGGAGACGAGCCACTTCTTCGTAAAGGTATATCAGATTATGAGGGAAGTGCTGAGCTTCAAACATTTGGTCGTTCTAGTGAAAATACCTTATACCCTGTATCAATAGTCCAAAAGGATGACGGCAGTACGTTTACGATCAATAAGGGTGATGGGGAGTTTCACTTACCGGTTCTTGGTACCCATAATATTTTAAATGCTTTAGGTTCCATGCTAATTGCAAACTACTTTGATGTTTCATTTGAAAAGATGAATGAGGGCTTTGCTCACTTGAAACTGACAAGCATGCGAATGGAGCTTGTTCCTGGAATAAAAGGTGAGAAAATCATCAATGACGCTTATAATGCGAGTCCAACATCCATGAGGGCAGCAATCGATCTGGTTACCACTCTTTCTGGGTATGAGAAAAAGATTCTTGTTCTCGGTGACATGCTTGAACTTGGACCAAATGAGGAGAATTTCCATTATGAAATTGGGTCAGGTGTTAATAAGGAAGCGATCGATTATGTATTTACATATGGGAAGCTCGGTCAATTCATAGCAGAGGGAGCTAAATCTGTCCTCCCAGTGGATCGAGTAAAAGCTTATGATAGTAAACCGGAGTTAATCTCTGAACTAAAGAAATATACGGACGATAAGACTCTTTTGCTTGTGAAAGCATCAAGAGGAATGCGTCTGGAAGAAGTAGTTCATGAGTTGCAGAAATAAATAGAACAAACGTCCCGGGAGAAGTTCCGGGACGTTTGTTTTTTACTTAGTTGCTACCTTTACTTTCGAAAGGATAAAATCCTCAACCACTTTAGCAACACCATCATTATTATTAGTTTCTGTTACGTGATTAGCGATTTCTTTGATCGCGTCGGGTGCGTTCCCCATTGCGACGCCAAGACCTGCAAATTCAATCATGGTAATGTCATTGTAACTATCACCGATCGCAATCACTTCTTCAGCCTTTATGCCAAGCTTTTGAGTTAATTGATGTAGGCTTGTCCCTTTTGTCACGTTCAGAGCGGTGAATTCTAAGAAGAAAGGCTTCGAACGGAACACACTTACTTCCTTTCCTACTTCTTTAACAAGTGTTTGTTCAACATTTACAAGAATATCTGGATGTGCAAGCATCATTGCTTTTACAACAGGCTCTGTAATCGTTGCTTTAAATTGATCAACGATTTGCATAGGAAGTCCGGTAATCGTTGCTTCAATATCCGCATACTCGTTAGGCTCTTCGATGACAATGGATTCATCTTTATAAGATAAAATAGCCACACCTTCACGTTTACTCAAGTCGTATAAACGATGAGCCATGTCACTTGAGATCGTAGAATTAAAAATTTCTTCATTAGTTTTAGCGTTTATAATTTTTGAGCCGTTAAAGGAAAGTATATAGCTTCCGTATTGATCTAGCTGTAAATCCTTCGCAATGGAAACCATCCCGAATGTTGGTCGGCCAGAAGCCAGAACCACTTTCACACCAAGCTCTTGCGCTGCCATTAAAGCTTCTTTGTTTCTTTTTGAAAGAGAATGTTCGTCATTGAGCAAAGTATCGTCTAAATCTAACACAATCATTTTGTATGGAAGAGTCATAATAACATCCTTTCTTTAAAGCGTTACTCTATCATCCTACTACATTATGACTCTCACGAATAGCAGAAATCATTGGAGAATAAGTAAAAGAAGTGTCTCAATACCCGTTAATCCTTAGCTCACCCTGAAAAGTGTAAATTTACAATAAATAAACCTTTCATTTACAGAAATAGGGTGTAAAATAGAAATGTAAAGTAATTGGTAAAGGGTGAGAAAAGGTGATTGGTTGTCTATGTATCCATGGTTTTACCGGTGCACCTTTTGAGGTGGAGCCGTTAGTTTTATTTTTACAGAAACATACAGACTGGCGAATGGTTACACCAACTCTTCCTGGACATGGTGAAACACTAAAACTTAAGGGAGTAGCCTACCATGATTGGATTGACCACGCTGAAAGAGAATTAAAGTCTCTTTTAGAAACTTGCGATGAAGTGTATGTGATTGGTTTTTCAATGGGTGGAATGATTGCTAGCTATTTAGCGGTTCATTATCCGGTCGATAAGCTGGTACTATTGAGTGCAGCTGCCTATTATATGAATCCAAAGCAGCTGGCAGTAGATATAAAAGAAATGGTGAAAGATACGTTTAGAGGCGGGTTATTGGAAAATGAAATGTTCCTCCGCTATAAACGAAAAATAAAGGAAACACCACTAGCAGCAACGATACAATTTAGACAATTGGTATCTACTGTTCGACCGTTGCTGCCTGACATTCACATACCAACCTTTATTGCACAAGGGAATGTGGATGGAATTGTCCCACCCAAAAGTGCTCGGTTTCTTTTTGATAGAATCAGTGCGACGGAAAAGAAAATGGTCTTTTATCAGAATGCGAAGCACCTGATTTGCCACTGTCAGGAAAGAAATCAGCTCTTTGAAGAAGTGTTATCGTTTCTTAAAGGGGAGGAATAGGAGGAGACCTATTTCATTGCATTCAGTTCCTTAAGATGGTAAGATAACTTCAAAGTGACAACGAGAAGGATAACTTTCGGACATACTCCACTTGGGGAATGTCTTTTTTCACTTTTATATACTTGTTCACTTTATAGTGATTAAGACGGTTGGGGTGTGTTACCCGACTTATAGATGCTAAATTACCTTATACATAGTGAAACTTCTGATTGCTCTTTTTTTTACCTAAAGAGCACTTTTCATAAGATGCCGTATGCAGAGAAAGTTTCACTTCGTCCCCCTTACGACGGGGAAAGTGGACACGGGATAATATTTTTAGTTACAAAAGGAGATTGGTAACATTGATGACAAAGTTTCAAGATTTAGGTATTAGTCCAGCAACGATGAAGTCGTTAAAGAGAATGGGCTTTGAGGAAGCGACTCCTGTACAAGCACAAACCATTCCACTTAGCTTGGAAAACAAAGACTTGATCGGGCAAGCGCAGACTGGAACAGGAAAAACAGCTGCCTTTGGAATTCCTTTAATCGATAAGATTGATGTAAACTCAAATGTGGTTCAAGGAATTGTTATTGCACCAACAAGAGAGCTAGCCATCCAAGTATCTGAAGAGTTATACAAAATTGGCTATGGAAAACGAGCAAGAGTTCTTTCCATTTACGGTGGGCAAGATATCAATAGACAAATTCGCGCTCTTAAAAAATTCCCTCAAATCATTGTAGGTACTCCAGGAAGAGTTCTTGATCACATTAACAGAAAAACGCTTCGCCTTGAAAATGTACATACAGTGATTTTGGATGAGGCAGACGAGATGTTAAACATGGGCTTTATTGAGGATATTGAGTCTATTCTTGCTCAAACTCCAGAGGAGCGTCAAACTTTGTTATTCTCTGCAACGATGCCTGCACCTATTCAACGTATGGCTGAGAAGTTTATGAAGAACCCTGAGATTGTTAAAGTAAAAGCAAAGGAAATGACTGTTCCTGCCATTGAGCAATTTTACGTAGAGGTTCAGGAAAAGAGTAAGTTTGATATTTTAACGCGCCTATTGAATATTCAAGCGCCAGAGCTTGCGATTGTATTCGGTCGTACAAAGCGTAGAGTTGATGAGCTTTCAGAAGCCTTAAATTTACGCGGGTATATGGCTGAAGGAATTCATGGTGATTTAAGCCAAGCGAAACGTATGTCTGTTTTGAAAAAGTTTAAAGAAGGGTCAATTGATGTGCTAGTGGCAACAGATGTTGCTGCCCGTGGACTTGATATTTCGGGTGTTACTCACGTGTACAATTTCGATATTCCACAAGACCCTGAAAGCTATGTACACCGTATTGGTCGTACAGGTCGCGCTGGTAAAACAGGTATGGCAATGACGTTAATTACACCAAGAGAAAAATCATACCTATCAGTGGTAGAAAAAACGATCAAGAGAAAGATGGAGAAAATGGTGCCTCCTACGTTAGATGAGGCATTAGAAGGCCAGCAAAAAGCAGCCATCGAAAAAATTCTTCAATCGATCGAATCTGAGAACTTACAATATTACAAGCAGGCTGCCGATGAGCTTCTAGAGCAACAGGATGCATCCACAATCGTGGCAGCGGTTCTCAAAATGCTAACGAAGGAACCGGATTCAACACCGGTCACGTTAACGGAAGAGAAACCATTACCAATGAAGAAAGATTTCCGTAGCAATGACCGCCGTGGTAAGTACGATTCTAAGAATAGAAGCAAAGGCTCTTACAAACCAAGACAAGGTCAAAGTCAAGGTCATGGAAGTCGCCGTCCCAATCACAGTGGTTCTAACAGAACTGATTCAAGATCGAACAGCTATAATCGTTAAATGTGTTTGAACCCCTAGCCGGAAAGCTAGGGGTTTTTTATATGACGTTTAAGTCAATTGTTTTCCTAGTTTACACGTCAAAAGTGTGTCCTTATGACGTGAACGCATCTGTTTTTCCGGTCACAGGCGTCATTAGTGTGTCCTTATGACGTGTAAACGCATTCGAATTCCAGCTCACGTGTCATAAACAATTACTTATGACGTGAACGCATCTGTTTTTCCAGTCATAGGCGTCAAAAGTGTGTTTTTATGACGTGTAAACGCATTCGAATTCCAGCTCACGTGTCATAAACAATTACTTATGACGTGACGCATCTGTTTTTCCAGTCATAGGCGTCATAAGTGTGTTTTTATGACGTGTAAACGCAACTGAATTCCGACTCACGCGTCATAAAGGTCATTACAGGCTATAATTTCTAAATTGACTTCAAGAAGGCAGACCTCCTGTGAAGATTTGTCTTATGCAAGTCGGGGCTAACCATAGCGACTCCTCTTTATCTCATACATACTAAAGCTGAATTGCCACAAACTATGCAAAAACATGATAACGAAGGTGATCTTAAAATGATTGTTCGACTTGGGTATGTGGCAATGAGCGTAGAGCTTCAAAATGCCTCTCCTTCACAAACAATGACCTTTAAGCAATTTTCGCAGATTCCTGATCGGGAAGCGGCTATTCAAAAACTAGAGCGAATAGCGATAAATAATCTAACCAACTGCCTACGACTTCTTAAGCATAATGTAGCAAATGAGATCCATTTCTTTCGCTTTAGTTCCAAACTCATTCCGCTTGCTAATCATGAGGAGTTATCGGACTGGAAGTATATGAGACCATTAAAAGGGATATTGCAAGAAATCGGGCAATATTTACAGGAGCATCCGATAAGAGTTGATTTCCATCCGGATCATTTTGTCCTGCTGAACTCGAAGAGCACCGATATATTAAACAATTCAATAAAGACCCTTGCGATGCATGAAGCATTGCTCAAAGGAATGGGAATTGACCCGGAGCACCGTTGTGTCATGCATGTAGGCGGTGCATACGAGGACAAAGAAAAAGCCCTTGAGCAGTTTATACATAACTGGGCTTATGTCCCTGCTTCCATCCAGCGTATGATTATGTTAGAAAATGATGATACGACCTTTCATCTCGAACATACATTGTACTTATGTGAAAAGTTAGGGATTCCTTTAGTTTTTGACTATCATCACCACTTAGCGAATCACGAAAATCCAGAATGGGAAAAGGAATGGGATCGAGTAGTTTCAACTTGGAGTTTCTCCAAGTTACCGATTAAGATGCATATTTCTAGTCCGAAGTCTGAGAAGGAATATCGTGCCCATGCGGATACAATTGATCGAGAGATGTTCTTGCATTTTTTACATAAAATAAAAGGTTCTGTTGATGAAATTCATTGTATGATTGAAGCGAAAAAAAAGGATGCTGCGCTATTTCAACTAGTGGATGACTTAAAGGAAGAAAAAAGCATAAGCTGGATTGATCAATCAAGTTTTGAAATTTAATAATGAAACTTATTTCCTGCTCAAACCGTATGACAATGAGAAGAGTTAATATGGAGTAGGGGGAACTTGCAAATATGAACGAACCACAGAAACGAATTTCAGACAAGGCCCTTTCAGTGTGGCGCATAACAGGAGCCATTACTTCTGTCATTATTGTGATTCTGGCAGGGGGAGTGATTTGGCTGTCAAATGTATTTTTATGGCCCATTTGGGTTGTAATAGCTGCAGTTGCAGTAATCATTCTGCATGTTTATTTATATGTGTACCTATTTCCTTTATTACGTTGGAAGAGGTGGCGCTATGAGGTAAGAGAGCAGGAAATCGAGCTCCAACAAGGTGTGTTTGTTGTAAAGAGAACGCTTGTCCCGATGATAAGGGTACAACATGTGGATACGAGACAAGGACCTCTTTTAAAAAAATACGGACTTGCTACTGTTGATGTATCTACAGCGGCAACCGTACACGAAATCCCTGCTCTTCTGGTGGAGGAGGCAGAGGAGCTGCGTCAATTTATTTCAAGATTAGCAAGGGTGGCGGATGAAGATGTCTAATTCGAAGCGACTTCATCCAATAGCAGCAGTCACGAATTTTTTCAAACAGCTTAAAGAGCTTATCGTACCGTTTATTGCCTTTTTTGTATTTGGAACAAAAGCATCAGAAGGCGATCTTTGGTTTTTTATGGGGTCTATTTCCATAGTCATTGTGGTACTCGGAATTGGAGTATTAAATTGGCTTCGCTTTTCCTATCGATTGGAAGAGGGGGAGCTTCGCATGGAGTATGGCCTGCTTGTAAGGAAGAAGAGGTATATTCCATTTGATCGTATTCAAAGCCTTGATTTCTCTGAAGGAATCCTTCACCGGCCGTTTGGTCTTGTAAAGGTGAAGGTGGAAACAGCTGGATCCAGTGGTGCAGCGGATGCAGAGGCGGTTTTAACCGCCATAACAAAGGAAGAAGCGAATCGGATTCAAGAAATTATTGCTCAAGCGAAGGGGAAATTTGTTGAAGAGTCTTTGGATACGGAAGTTGACAACATATCAGAATCTGTGGAAGAAAACGTTATTTATAAAATTACCTCGAAGGAACTTCTTTTATTAGCTACTACCTCTGGTGGGGTGGGGGTGGTTCTTTCGGCGATGGTGGCATTTTTGTCTCAATTAGATGATTTGATCCCTTATGAAAGTGCCTATCGTGAAGTAGAGAGGATGATATCAAATGGTATCGTCGTCGTTGCTGTTCTCGTCTTTCTAGGGTTCTTACTCGCTTGGGTGGTAGCATTAATTGGAACCATGGTGAAATTCGCTCGATTTACGGTTAAGAAAACAGAAAGAGAGATCATTATATCAAGGGGCTTGTTAGAAAAGAGACAAATCACCATTCCGTTGAATCGAATTCAAGCAGTCCGTATTACAGAAAATATTTTAAGACAGCCCTTTGGATTATGTTCGGTTTATATGATCAGTGCAGGTGGTTCTGTAAGAAATACAGAGGGGTCGAAGGTGCTATTATTACCAGCTGTGAAAAAAGGGCAGGTTGCACAAATCCTTCAGGAGCATCTTCCAATTTCAGCTACTACGCAGGAATTTAATAAGCCACCGAAACGATCTCTTCCAAGGTATTTGCTCCGTGGATCATTGATGGTTGTTCCATTGGTGATAGCTGCAATTACCATTTTTAAACTATGGGGCTTACTGTCCATTATACTTTTTGTGTTCTCTAGTGCTTGGTCGTATTTAATATACAAAGATGCGGGATGGAGTATTGAGGGTCAGCAGCTAAATATTCAATATCGAGGGCTTATTAAGCATACGCTATTTATGAAAAAGCATAATGTTCAATCACTGGACTACAAAGAAAGTATTTTTCAAAGAAGAAAGAATCTAGCATCTATGACAAGCCTCATTAAATCGGGGATGGGAGCAATCGGTGGGACGATTGTTGATATTGAAAAGCAGGACGCCAGGGAGATTTATCACTGGTATTCTCATAGCCAAAAAGCGCCTTTTTGAGGCGCTTTTTATCTGCTTAGTAATCCAATTAATGCTAAGAAAATGAGCAAGGCAAGCATAATCGACGTGGGGCTCCATTTTTTGGGACCACCTGAGGAAGTGAGTGTTCTTTTGGTGATTCTCTGAAAAGAGGAGGTAAGCTCTTTTCCACGATCAATGGCAAAGGAGCCAAGAATAAGACCTGCAAGAAGACCAAAAATATGAGCCGTCACATTTACGTTTGCGTTAACGAATGTCATGATCACACCTATTACGACAATAGATAACACTACCTGTGTGTTTTCACGAGAAAGCATTTCTTTCCGAAAGAAGATCATGGCTAAATAAATCCCAAACAATCCAAAAATAGCTCCGCTTGACCCGACATGTGTGTAAGTTAATGGTTTTAAAAATAAGGTAGCTATGTTTGCAAGAATTCCTGTTGATAAATAAAGGGTGATAAAGCTTTTTCTTCCGAGGATATGCTCTAGACCCGGACCAAACAAGACAAGGGAAAAGCTATTAAATAGAAGATGTGGAAACCCACTATGAAGGAACATAGGAGTCACTAACCTCCAAAGTTCACCTTCCATAATATAAAGATTTACACCAGCTAACCTTTCAAAAATCAGACCACCTGGAAAGAAGGGGAGAACCATAAGTAAGTACAAAACAATATGAATAAAGACAATACCGGTTATAATGGGGTAATAACGGGTAAAATCTTTGAAGCTCTCCGTTCGGATAAACATAAGAACCCTCCAATGTATTCATTTTTACTATCATAACTGTTTCGTATCGATAATACACGTGATTACACTACAGTTTGTACACCATATGCATCGTAATAAATTTTTAGAAGGAGTTGCTACGTTTGATCTCGGGAATAGGTATTGATATCGTCGAGCTTTCTCGAATTGAGGAGCTAAGTAAAAGACAAAGTAGGTTTGTCGATCGAATTTTAACACATAAAGAAAAAGATAAATATCATACATATAACGGCAAAAGGAAAACGGAATACTTAGCCGGGCGATTTGCTGCAAAGGAGGCCTTTTCTAAGGCAGTTGGAACGGGTATTGGTGAATCGTTATCATTTTTAGATATAGAAATTCAGTCGGATGAAAAAGGGCAACCAATGATTATAAAACCCTTTAGTGAGGGTGTATACCTCTCCATTTCACATAGTAAAGAGTATGCGGTTGCGCAGGTGGTCATTGAAAAAAATAAATAGCTTGTTCCAATCGTTGGACATATTCCCCAAGGTTGTCTCATATATTCATAGTGCAACAGAAGAGCGAGGGATGGCGGCGAGTTTCTTTAACGGTTACTAAACAACCGTAAGAGTTCATATCCTTCCCTCACCCTTCTTACTACGAAGAAATGAAACTAAAGGGGTTGAAGGAATGAGGAAGAAATTATTATTGCTATTCGCCGGGCTAATGGCAGTACTTATGTTAGCCGCCTGTGGATCTAAATCACAAGAGGATGTGGTGAAGGATTTAAGCGGAAAGGTTGAAAGTTTGAAAGGTTATAAGGCGGATGCCACAATGACTTTGCAAATGGGAACTGAGCCTCAAACGTATGATGTGCAAATTTGGCACAAAGCTCCTACTTACTATCGAGTAAATTTAAAGAATGCTCAAAAAGACCAAAGTCAAATGATTTTACGTAATGACGACGGTGTGTTTGTGTTAACACCAGCACTTAACAAGAGCTTCCGCTTCCAAAGCGATTGGCCGGAAAATAGTAGCCAGGCGTATTTGTATGAATCACTCATTGAAGACATTATTGCTGATAAGGAAGCGAAATTTAGTTCGACCAAGGAGCATTATGTATTTGAAACAAAGACTAGATATCAAAACAACAAGATGCTGCCTTACCAAGAAATCACTTTTAAAAAGGATTTAACACCTGTAAGCGTAAAAGTAATGGATCCTGACCGAAAGGCATTAGTAACCGTCGAATTTACAAATGTAAAATTTGATGCAAGCTTTGATGCGAAGGATTTTGATATGGCAAAAAATATGACAGGTGCCCAGCTAGAAGTTCCTGTTATGTCAAATGTTAAAGATGAAGAGTTCACGGTTATGTACCCATCTGAAGAGATTGCTGGTGTGGACTTAATTGAAGAAAAAGAAGTGAAAACAGAGAATGGAAAACGTGTGATTCTAACTTACGATGGTGAAAAGAGCTTTACGCTTGTACAGGAAAAAGCAATTGTCGCTGAAGCATCGGTTGCATCAACGACCGTATCTGGGGAACCGATTGACCTTGGTTTCACGATTGGCGCCTTGTCAGGAAATACGATTTCATGGACGTATCAAGGTGTAGATTACATGCTTGCCTCTAATGACTTATCCGAAGAAGAAATGGCTATGTTAGCTAGATCGGTTGAAGTACAAGCGGATGTAAGTAAATAATCAATCAACAGGCTTCCCTTTGTGAAGCCTGTTCTTTTTGTGCGGATAAGAAAGTTGACAATCCACGTTAAGGATTCGATAATCGTATGTATATGTAAGACCGGAAGTAGAAGGAAGTGTAGAAATGACTTTGTTTTATCGAGATACATGGGCTGAAATTAATTTAGATAAAATCATGTATAATGTTACGCAGCTGAAAAAACATTTGCCAAATCACGTACAAATGATCGCGGTTGTTAAAGCCAATGCATACGGTCATGGTGATATACAAGTAGCTAGGGCTGCTTTAGAAGCAGGGGCAACCTATTTGGCAGTTGCCTTTTTAGATGAGGCAATTGCTCTAAGGAAAAAAGGAATAACAGCTCCAATCCTTGTATTAGGAGCTAGTCGTCCAGAGGATACACCAGTTGCTGTTAAAAATAATATTACATTAACTGTATTTCGATATGAATGGTTACAGCAAGCAAAGGGAATGTTAGGTGAGGGAGAAAAATTATCTATTCATATAAAACTTGATACAGGTATGGGAAGAATTGGTGTCCGTTCAAGGGAAGAATTAACATCCATTGAGGAGCTGCTAGAATCAAGTGGATGTTTTCTTTTTGAGGGAATCTATACTCACTTTGCTACAGCGGATGAGCTAGATGAGGGCTATTTCCGAAAGCAACTCTCACGTTTTCACGAGCTTTTATCCTATTTAAGCGTTAAACCGGACATTATCCATGCGAGCAACAGTGCAGCATCCTTTCGATTTGGTGAAGCGACATTTAATGCTATTCGGTTTGGCATTGGGATGTATGGGCTCACCCCATCATTAGAAATGGAGGCAGTATTACCGTTTCCGTTACAACAAGCATTTTCTCTTCACACAAGGCTTATTCATGTAAAAAAGTTAGAAAAAGGGGAATCGGTTAGCTATGGTGCCACGTATACGGCTCGTGAGCCTGAGTGGATAGGCACGTTGCCGATTGGTTATGCGGATGGTTGGATTCGAAAGCTGTACGGTCAAGAGGTACTGATTGAAGGAGATAGAGTACCGATTGTCGGTCGGATTTGCATGGATCAATGCATGGTTAGATTACCTAAAGAACTTCCCGTTGGAACACTCGTTACGCTTATTGGAGAACAAGAAGCGGATGACATTTCAATGAATGAAATTGCAACCAAACTAGAAACAATCAATTATGAAGTTCCTTGTATTATTTCAAGTCGTGTGCCTAGGATTTATAAAAAATATGGAAAAATGATTGAGCAAAGAAACGATATTTTACAATCTTATGTATAGTTGAAACCCTTTTAGAATAAGGATTTATAGAAAAAGCACCATATTTATGAATCTTTGGAGACTTCATGAATAAAAGGGTAATTTTTTGGTGGATAATACTGAAGTATGACTTATTCCCCTTTGCATTGTTGTGGATTGGTGTTATTATAAAATATGGTAGAGATAAAATGGTGTGTAGTGATGGTGGAGGTGTATGTTTGTGTCTGAGTCCAGCGCAACAACAGAAATTATGGTGAAATTACCGCAACATCTTTTAACCGAATTGGACGGTTTTGTGAAACAGGAGAATGTGAACAGAAGCGAATTCATTTATCAAGCTACTAAAATGTACTTGCGTGAGCGGAAAAAGAGACAAATTCGTGAATCCATGCGAAGAGGCTACATGGAGATGGCGAAGATCAACTTAACAATTGCTTCAGAAGCGTTTCAAGCAGAGTATGAGGCAGAACACACAGTTGAACGTCTAGTAAGTGGGGGATAATCCTTTGATTGTCAAACGTGGTGACGTTTATTTTGCAGACCTATCCCCAGTTGTTGGTTCCGAGCAAGGTGGCGTTCGTCCAGTTCTTGTGATCCAAAACGATATCGGGAATCGGTTCAGTCCCACAGTGATTATTGCAGCCATTACAGCTCAAATTCAGAAAGCGAAACTGCCTACTCACGTTGAAATTGATGCGAAACGCTATGGTTTCGAACGAGATTCAGTTATCCTGTTGGAACAAATTCGTACAATTGATAAACAACGTCTGACCGATAAGATCACTCATCTCGATGACGAAATGATGGAGAAAGTGGACGAAGCTTTACAAATTAGCCTAGGTCTAATTGAATTCTAAAAATACGCTCTACTAAGGGCGTTTTTTTATTGTATGAAAAAGAAATCATAGTGTGCAAAAGAAGGATGGCCATAGTGCTATCCTTTTTTTGATTCCAGTTTATACGTTGCTAAACGGGCTAACCGCTTTTGTGTTTAGATGCTCGAAAAAAAGGGTATGTAACAAAGTCGCAATATTGTCATATTTAGTTTAAGCTTTCGCATAAAATTGATATCATTATTGATAGGTTCAGAATTTGGGTTTTAAGCTTGCGTTACAGTTTAAAGACAATCCGTTAAGAAGTAACTTATCATGTTAAAATTGGGAGGATATAATGAACAAAGCTATTGAACAGTATATTCAAACGAATCGGGAAGAGATACTAACAAAGTGGATCGAGAGCATGAAAGAAAAATCAGATGAACGGGTCCTAAAGGTAGTTTCTGACCAAGTATTCGTAGGGACAAGCCGAGAGTTCATTGATCTAATTGTTTCTAATCTACAAGATTCTGATGAGAAATATAGTGAAAAGCTTGTAGAGTTTGCTGAAAAAGTAGTTAGACTTGCATGGCCTTTAACCTTTGTTACGGACGGATTACGGGAATTTGCAAGGATTGCTTTTGAAGGAATGAATGCTTCAGGTCATGTAAATGAAGCAAACCGTATGGAAATTATCTATGACTTTGATAACTGGATAAGTCCAATGACAAATGAAATTGTTAATGTATATTCTTCGACTTGGGAGCGCACGGTCTCACTCCAAAAAATTGCTCTTCAAGAATTGTCCGCTCCATTAATTCCCGTGTTTGATGGCATTTCAGTCATGCCTCTTGTTGGGACGATAGATACGGAGAGAGCAAAGCAGATCATGGAAAGCTTGTTAAATGGTGTGGTAAGAAATCGTTCAGAAGTTGTTCTTATAGATATTACTGGTGTTCCAGTTGTTGATACAATGGTAGCCCATCATATCATTCAAGCTGCCGATGCCGTTCGGCTAGTTGGGGCTAAATGTATGCTAGTAGGGATTCGTCCGGAAATAGCACAGACCATCGTCAATCTTGGGATTAATTTAAATCAAATTACAACAAAAAATACACTAAAAAAGGGAATTGAGTCAGCCCTTGAAATAATGAACAAGAAGATTATCAACACGGGGGGAGAAAATTGAGGATACCAATTCTAAAATTATACAATTGTTTACTAGTATCGATTCAATGGGAATTGGACGATCAAACGGCCCTTCAATTTCAGGAAGATTTGCTACATAAAATACACGAAACAAGCGCTAATGGTGTTGTAATTGATATAACTTCCATTGATTTTATTGATTCATTCATCGCAAAGGTGCTTGGTGATGTAATTAACATGTCTAAACTTATGGGTGCTAAAGTTGTCATTACAGGTATTCAGCCAGCGGTGGCGATTACTCTTATAGAGTTAGGAATTGGTTTAGATGACGTCCTAACGGCTTTGGATCTAGAAAAAGGTTTGGAGAAATTACATCAGGAATTGGGGGAATAACCGAATGGGAATCCAATCCTGCGTAAAAATCATTAATGAATGGGACATCGTTGCAGCTAGGCAGCTAGGCCGAAATGTGGCAAAAGAGCTTGGATTTGGAACTGTAGATCAGGCCAGAATCACAACTGCTATTAGTGAATTAGCGAGAAATATTTATTTATACGCTGGTCAGGGCCAAATCTGCATTGAAAAACTATATGAGAGCGGTAAAGCGGGATTGAAGGTAGTAGCGATTGACAATGGACCTGGTATAAAGGATATAAGGCAAGTAATGGAGGATGGATATTCTACCTCAGGTGGTTTAGGAGCTGGATTGCCAGGGGTTAAACGCTTGATGGATGAGTTTGGGATTAACTCAAGCCCGGGTAATGGAACAGAGATAACGGCAACCAAGTGGGTTCGTTAGGGGGAGCATTTTTATGGATTTCCGAGAATTGATGGAGGCAAAATATCGGCACATACTTGAAAAGTACATAAACGACCCTTCTGAACAAGTCCTATATCAGGGCCAAAAGTTCAGTAGAAAGTCGATCGAGCATCGAATCTCTCCAGAGGAAATCATCAGTTTACATAAAACTCTTATGAATGAAATGTATCCGGAACTACCAGAAGAAGTATCGCTTTCCTTTGATATGTTACTAGAAGTCATGTTAGGGTACGGTCTTGCTTATAGAGAGCATCAAAGTTTGCGCCATAAGCAGCAGGAACTAAGAACGGAAATGGAGATTGCTGCTAATGTACAACAAACATTATTAGGAACCAATGTCCCTTCTGTTCCTTGGCTTGATATAGGTGCTATTAGTGTTCCCGCAAAGCATATGAATGGAGATTATTATCATTTTGTTCAAGATGAAATGAATAATATAAGTATAGCTATTGCAGATGTGATTGGGAAAGGAATCCCAGCAGCATTGTGTATGTCCATGATCAAATATGCGATGGATAGCCAACCGGATAATCAACAAGAACCGAGTAAGGTGTTAGAAAATCTTAATCGGGTCGTTGAACAAAATGTGGATCGTAGTATGTTTATTACCATGTTCTATGGTGTGTATCATCCTGTAAAACATACGTTTGCCTATTCTTCTGCTGGTCATGAGCCGGGATTTCTTTACCGTGCGCAATCGGGAGAATTTACTGAAATTGAGGCAAAGGGTTTGCTATTAGGAGTAGAGAAACGGACGAAATATAAGCAGTTTGAGCAAGAAATACATGTTGGGGACATGATTATATTGATGTCAGATGGTGTTACAGAATGTCGCTCAGAAGAAGGATTTATAGAAAAAGAAACATTAATCTCTTATATAAAAAAATATATCCATTTGCCTTCACAGGAGATTGTAACCAACATATATAAAGAGCTAGAGAAGCTCCAAGACTTTCAATTGCGTGATGATTTTACTTTAATAATCTTGAAAAGAAATGTTTAAGTACTAATTTTTCAGGGTATCGAATAAGAGCAATTGACTTGTAAAGAGGTGGATAATATGAACATAAAGTTAGATATCACGGAAAGTGATGGTCGTGTTGCTGTCAATGTAACAGGTGAAATTGATGTTTATACAGCACCGAAGCTAAGAGAAACACTGTTTCCTCTGTCCGAGAGAAACGGAGTGAACATGATTATTAATCTTTCTGGAGTAGAATATATGGATAGCACAGGTTTAGGTGTGTTTGTTGGGACGTTTAAAAATGTGCGCTCAAGTAATGGGGAATTTCAGTTAGTTGGACTTTCTGATCGGTTAAAGAGACTTTTTGAGATCACCGGGCTAGCTGATATTATGAATATTAGCCAGATTGAGGGTGAACCAAAATGACGGAAGTTTGTGACTACATTGAAATGAAAATTCCTGCTAAGCCTGAATACGTAGGTGTGATTCGGTTAACATTATCTGCCATTGCAAGTCGGATGGGCTTTTCGTTTGATGAAATTGAAGATTTGAAGATTGCTACAAGTGAAGCGATAACAAATGCTGTTCAGCATGCCTATAAAACAGGGAAGCTTGGATCGGTTGCAGTAGGTTTTGCGTCATATGGTGATCGACTGGAAGTCATCGTGGCTGATAGCGGTAAGAGTTTCGATTTTCAATCGGCTCGAGAAAAGGTAGGTCCTTATCGTGGGAATGAACCAATTGAGTTTATGCGTGAAGGAGGCCTAGGGCTTTACTTGATAGAGACGCTGATGGATGAAGTTGTTATTCATCAGAATGAAGGTGTGACGGTTTTTATGACCAAATACCTAGAAGGGGAGCAGGTGGAGAGGAATGCAGAACAAATCTCAACCTAATTCGCTATCAAAAGAAGAAATTCATCGATATATAAAAGCTTATCAGCAAAACCAGGATGATGAAGCTCAAAACCAATTGGTTCTACATTATAAAAGCTTAGTTGAAACGATTGCCCGAAAGTATTCAAAAGGAAAATCCTATCATGAGGACATTGTCCAAGTGGGGAATATTGGTCTTTTAGGTGCTATTCGAAGGTACGATGAGGATTTTGGAAGAAGCTTTGAAGCTTTTGCTGTACCTACAATTGTTGGAGAAATCAAGCGGTTTTTAAGAGATAAAACTTGGAGTATTCATGTTCCCAGAAGAATAAAAGAACTAGGACCAAGAATCAAAGCAGCTGTTGAGGAATTAACAACTACTCTCCAGCGTTCTCCAAAAGTATGGGAAATTGCTGAAGCCTTGCAAGAAACCGAAGAGGATGTACTAGAAGCGATGGAGATGGGAAGAAGTTATCAGGCGTTGTCTGTTGATCATTCCATTGAGGCTGATTCTGATGGAGGGACTGTCACGTTATTGGACGTGGTAGGGAACATTGATGAGGGTTATGAAAAAGTGAACCAAAAGCTCGTACTAGACAAGGTTCTACATGTTCTAACAGACAGAGAAAGGGAGATTATCCAATATACGTATTTGGACAATCTCAGTCAAAAAGACACTGGGGAAAAATTAGGTATTTCACAGATGCATGTTTCAAGATTGCAGAGAAAAGCGATAAAAAAGCTTCAAGATGCCATACGTTCAGATCATAACAGCTCGGAGTGCTTATCGTGACGAGGCCAATAGAAGTGATTGTACAACAAACAACTAAGGAAGGTAAGTATGAATGCGGAGATAGTTATTACTTCGTTCTCCAGGATGATTATTTTACCTGTGTCGTCGCGGATGGTCTGGGCAGTGGAAAACTTGCAAATGAGTCATCTTCAGCAGTGGTTGATGTTGTCCAACAATATCATTATGAGGATGTTGAAGAGTTAATGAAAAAATGCAATCAGGCTCTTTTTCAGAAAAGAGGAGCTGCAGTAGCAGTACTGAAGGTTTTTTTTCAATCAAAGGAATTTCACTATAGTTGTGTAGGGAATATCCGTTTCTTTTTATACTCAGAAAAAGGTGAACTAACCTACCCACTACCGGTCTCAGGATATTTATCTGGAAAACCAGTAAGATTTAATACGAAGAGATACTTTTATCAAGCAAACTCAAAATTTCTTATACATTCGGATGGCATCACGCCAAACGGAGTAAAATCACTATTAAGTTCCGGGCTATCGAATGAATGTATTGCGAATCAACTAAGGGAGAGGTTCACTTCGAAAATGGATGATTCAACATTTATTATAGGGACGTTACATTAGGGTTACCTGTACATAAAGGGGTAGCTCTTTTTTATGAGTACCATTTTGATGCACTTGAAATCTTTGATAAAATAAGGAAAAAGACATTCGTGTTGGAGGAAAAGTACATTGGATCAAACAATAGATAAGCGTAAGGAACTCTTACAAACGGTAGCAAAAGAGCAGAATTTAAATTTCAAACAAGTGAACAATGTTATTTCATTACTTGAAGAAGGTAACACTCTACCGTTCATTGCCAGATACCGTAAAGAACAAACGGGTGCATTGGATGAGGTACAAATTCGTGACATTATGGAACGTTGGCAATACATACAAAACCTCGAGCAAAGAAAAGAAGAGGTTATTCGGATTATTGAAGAACAAGGGAAACTGACGTTGGAGTTAAAAAGTCAGATAGAAAAGTCCATTAAGCTTCAAGAGGTTGAAGATCTGTATCGTCCGTATAAACAAAAAAGACGTACAAAGGCAACTGTAGCGAAGGAAAAAGGATTAGAGCCTTTTGCGGAATGGTTAGTAACCTTCCCTGTAAATGGTTCGATAGACGAGAAGGCGAGTGAATTTTTGTCGGACGAGCATGAGGTTCACTCCATTGAAGAAGTGATAAACGGGGCGAAAGATATTATCGCTGAATGGGTTTCAGACGACGCGGATTCACGAAAATGGATAAGAAGTGAGACAGCTAAAACTGGATTTGTTGAAGCAACAGTTAAGGATATGGAAAAAGACGAGAAAAAAGTTTATGAAATGTATTATGAATATTCGGAGCCTATTAGCAAAGTTGTTCCCCATCGTACGCTTGCTCTCAATCGGGGGGAGAAAGAAGATGTTTTACGGGTAGCGATTAAGCCGAATGTTGAACGTAACATGGATTATTTAACGAAAAAATGGATTAAGAATTCTAATTCCTTTGTTGTTGAGACGGTTGTCGAGGCCGTTGAAGATGGCTATAAGAGATTAATTCAACCTTCAATAGAAAGAGAAATTCGTAATGAGCTAACTGAAAAAGCAGAAGAAAGAGCGATCCATATATTCTCTGAGAATTTAAGAAATCTTCTGCTCCAACCACCTTTAAAAGGAAAGGTAGTTCTTGGTGTGGATCCAGCTTATCGAACAGGATGTAAGTTAGCTGTAGTGGATGAAACAGGGAAGGTCCTTCGAATAGATGTGATTTATCCTCATCCACCTGTATCGAAGAAACAAGAAGCTGAGAAAAAGTTTAAAGAAATCATTGAAACATATGAAGTTGAGATGGTAGCAGTAGGAAATGGGACTGCCTCCCGGGAAACGGAGCAGTTTGTAGTAGATATGCTAAAAGATCAAAAAAGAGAAATATATTATTTGATTGTTAATGAAGCTGGTGCTAGTGTTTACTCTGCTTCTGATCTAGCTCGAGAAGAATTTCCTGATTTTCAGGTTGAGGAGCGAAGTGCGGTTTCCATTGCCCGACGCTTGCAAGATCCATTAGCAGAATTAGTTAAAATTGATCCAAAATCAGTTGGTGTGGGTCAGTATCAACATGACGTGTCTCAAAAGAGATTATCTGAGTCATTAACTTTTGTCGTGGAAACAGCTGTTAACCAAGTAGGTGTGAATGTCAATACAGCTTCTGCTTCATTGCTTCAATATGTTGCCGGTCTTTCAAAAACAGTAGCAACCAATATCGTTAAGAAACGTGAAGAAGAAGGGAAGTTTGTCAATCGAACACAGTTAAAGAAAATTCCGAGGTTAGGTGCAAAAACATATGAGCAAGCCATTGGATTTCTACGTGTTATCGATGGAAAAGAACCGCTCGACCGTACAGGTATCCATCCGGAAAATTACCAAGCGGTTAAAAATCTCTTAAGTAAATTAGGTTTTACATCAGCAGACTTAGGTTCTGAAGCACTAAAAACAACATTATCAGCTGTTGACATAAAAGCTATTGCGGCAGAGCTTGAGATCGGGGAATTAACGCTAAAGGATATTCTCGATGCGTTAGTTAGACCGGAAAGAGACCCACGTGACGAACTTCCTGCGCCATTATTAAAGAAAGATGTACTAAAGCTTGAAGATTTAAAAGCAGGAATGGAGCTTCAAGGAACCGTTCGAAACGTAGTGGACTTCGGAGCGTTCGTTGATATTGGAGTAAAGCAAGACGGACTTGTTCATATTTCCAAACTAAGCAATCGCTTTGTAAAGCATCCGCTCGATATTGTTTCCGTTGGAGATGTAGTAACCGTGTGGGTGGATAGTGTCGACCAACAAAAAGGCAGAGTCGCCTTAACGATGCTGCAACCTTAGAAAAAGAAAACACCGTTTACGATGAACGGTGTTTTTTTCTGTAAAAAAACCAACATTGGTTAAGGAGTTTTATTTGATAGGCATTTTTCTCTAAAAATGCTTTCTGCATCTGATTTTGAAACCAAGTAGGCATAGACATACCTCCTAGCACAAATTTCAAGGGGTATATTCAATGTATGCTATAATGGGTTGTCATGTTCATAGAAATTTTTGTTTAGTTAGGAACGGAGGTTGGTGTATGGAGGATAAAGAGTTACAAAAATTAGTTGAGGAAATTTCCTTACAGTTCTTTAACAAGCCATTTCGACATACTGCTTTTTTTAACTCCCGTCTTCGAACAACAGGTGGACGTTATATGTTAAGGTCTCATAATATTGAAATTAATCGAAGTTATCTAGAACAGCTTGGAGAGCAAGAATTAATCGGCATTATTAAGCATGAATTATGTCATTATCATTTGCATTTAGAGGGAAAAGGTTATCAACACAGAGATCATGATTTTAAAACCCTTCTTAAAAAAGTGAATGCACCACGATTTTGTTCTACTCTCCCAAACCGCCCTGAAGTTAAATCAGCAAAGACCGTTCGTATATATAAGTGCTCTGGGTGCGCTCAGCAATATAGGAGAAAAAGAAGGATCAATATATCAAAGTATGTTTGTGGAAAGTGCCGGGGAAAGTTAATTGAAATTCATGTTTGACAGTTGGAGAAAAAGATGTTAAATTATTATTCCGTGACTGACATGAACGGAAATAAGTAATTAAAATTTCCCCTTGACTTTCACAGCTTGTCTCAATATAATATAAAGAGTCGAGATTACGACACGAACACTTTTCTTATTCCACAGTAGCTCAGTTGGTAGAGCATTCGGCTGTTAACCGAACGGTCGCAGGTTCGAGTCCTGCCTGTGGAGCCATTTTGGGGAAGTACTCAAGAGGCTGAAGAGGCGCCCCTGCTAAGGGTGTAGGTCGGGTAACCGGCGCGAGGGTTCAAATCCCTCCTTCTCCGCCAGTAACTTTCATCATCTTTTAAAAAATATGGCCCCTTGGTCAAGCGGTTAAGACACCGCCCTTTCACGGCGGTAACACGGGTTCGAATCCCGTAGGGGTCACTTCTAAATTATTATACTACCAAAAATGGTCCCGTGGTGTAGCGGTTAACATGCCTGCCTGTCACGCAGGAGATCGCCGGTTCGATCCCGGTCGGGACCGCCATATTGTTGGGCTATAGCCAAGCGGTAAGGCAACGGACTTTGACTCCGTCATGCGTTGGTTCGAATCCAGCTAGCCCAGCCATTTTTTTATTTTAAGGAAATTTTTTTCTTATTTGTACGAGCCATTAGCTCAGTCGGTAGAGCATCTGACTTTTAATCAGAGGGTCGAAGGTTCGAGTCCTTCATGGCTCACCATTTTTCTTGAGTAATACAACTTATCATTATGCGGGTGTGGCGGAATTGGCAGACGCACTAGACTTAGGATCTAGCGCCGTAAGGCGTGGGGGTTCGACTCCCTTCACCCGCACCATTCATTTCCAGTTGATTGACTGGGAGGAATCGTATATAATATATACTATCGCTCTTATATGAGCGGTCGTGGCGGAATGGCAGACGCGCTAGGTTGAGGGCCTAGTGGGGGCAACCCCGTGGAGGTTCAAGTCCTCTCGGCCGCACCAAGAAAAACTACAAAAAAGTGTTTGACATTAAAATGTGGTTATGATATTATATAAAAGTTGCTTCTTTAAAAAGAGCGCCCGTAGCTCAATTGGATAGAGCGTCTGACTACGGATCAGAAGGTTATGGGTTCGACTCCTTTCGGGCGCGCCATTTTGAATAACGGGGAGTAGCTCAGCTTGGTAGAGCACTTGGTTTGGGACCAAGGGGTCGCAGGTTCGAATCCTGTCTTCCCGACCATCTTATAAAATAATAATATGCGGGTGTAGTTTAATGGTAAAACCTCAGCCTTCCAAGCTGATGTCGTGAGTTCGATTCTCATCACCCGCTCCAACAAATCAAATTGTTCTTTGAAAACTAAACAAATCATACGTCAACAAAAAAATGATTAGTGTTGAAATACACACTAGCCAACGTTTTAACTTTAAGAGCTAATCTTACTCTTTATTGGAGAGTTTGATCCTGGCTCAGGACGAACGCTGGCGGCGTGCCTAATACATGCAAGTCGAGCGGATCTTTGGGAGCTTGCTCCCAAAGGTTAGCGGCGGACGGGTGAGTAACACGTGGGCAACCTGCCTATGAGACTGGGATAACTCCGGGAAACCGGGGCTAATACCGGATAATTCTTTTCTACACATGTAGAAAAGCTGAAAGATGGTTTCGGCTATCACTCATAGATGGGCCCGCGGCGCATTAGCTAGTTGGTGAGGTAACGGCTCACCAAGGCGACGATGCGTAGCCGACCTGAGAGGGTGATCGGCCACACTGGGACTGAGACACGGCCCAGACTCCTACGGGAGGCAGCAGTAGGGAATCTTCCGCAATGGACGAAAGTCTGACGGAGCAACGCCGCGTGAGTGATGAAGGTTTTCGGATCGTAAAACTCTGTTGTTAGGGAAGAACAAGTACCGGAGTAACTGCCGGTACCTTGACGGTACCTAACCAGAAAGCCACGGCTAACTACGTGCCAGCAGCCGCGGTAATACGTAGGTGGCAAGCGTTGTCCGGAATTATTGGGCGTAAAGCGCGCGCAGGTGGTCTCTTAAGTCTGATGTGAAAGCCCCCGGCTCAACCGGGGAGGGTCATTGGAAACTGGGAGACTTGAGTGCAGGAGAGAAGAGTGGAATTCCACGTGTAGCGGTGAAATGCGTAGAGATGTGGAGGAACACCAGTGGCGAAGGCGACTCTTTGGCCTGTAACTGACACTGAGGCGCGAAAGCGTGGGGAGCAAACAGGATTAGATACCCTGGTAGTCCACGCCGTAAACGATGAGTGCTAAGTGTTAGAGGGTTTCCGCCCTTTAGTGCTGCAGCAAACGCATTAAGCACTCCGCCTGGGGAGTACGGCCGCAAGGCTGAAACTCAAAGGAATTGACGGGGGCCCGCACAAGCGGTGGAGCATGTGGTTTAATTCGAAGCAACGCGAAGAACCTTACCAGGTCTTGACATCCTCTGACAACCCTAGAGATAGGGCGTTCCCCTTCGGGGGACAGAGTGACAGGTGGTGCATGGTTGTCGTCAGCTCGTGTCGTGAGATGTTGGGTTAAGTCCCGCAACGAGCGCAACCCTTGATCTTAGTTGCCAGCATTCAGTTGGGCACTCTAAGGTGACTGCCGGTGACAAACCGGAGGAAGGTGGGGATGACGTCAAATCATCATGCCCCTTATGACCTGGGCTACACACGTGCTACAATGGGTGGTACAAAGGGCAGCAAAACCGCGAGGTCGAGCCAATCCCATAAAAC